>NZ_JANSHN010000028.1:0-40016 GCF_047461655.1 Synechococcus sp. W55.1 | reverse complement strand
GCCAGGAACTTCTTGAGTTTTCTCTATCTCGTCAGTGCTCTCTTTTGGCTCAAATGAAAGATCAACACAACCTAGGATACGCACGGTGCGATCCTCCGACATCCGCAAGTTTTGCTTCTGCAGGTCGCTGTTGAACACCGGCAAAACAGAGGTGGCCCGAAGGCCGTACTCCAGCTCTTCAAGGCTGTCCAGATCGGGGGGTACAGGCTCGGAGATCACCCCAAAGCTCTGCTGATGGACGAAGTGGGGATGGGCATTGTCAAAGGAGTTTTCCATCAGGCGCAGGCCAGCACATTTCCAGACCTCATAGAACTGATGAATTTGGCGAAACCGGGGATCCGCCACCTCTGAGATCTCGGGAATATCGGTCAAGGGATCCGCCAATGCCACCCAAACATAGCCATAGCGCTCTTGGCAGCGAAACCCCTCCACCTTGTAGGTGCGAGGGATGAAGTTGTCTGTAAGTTGGGGTACCTTCACACAGGTGCCAGAGCCGTCAAATTCCCAGCCGTGATAGGGGCAGCGGATGTGGCCATTGCAAACAACCCCTTTGGAAAGTTGGGCCGAGCGATGGCAGCAACGATCCAAGACGGCGCAAGGCTGCCCTGACTCATTGAGC
The DNA here is from genome assembly GCF_047461655.1 of Synechococcus sp. W55.1. Lineage (NCBI taxonomy): Bacteria > Bacillati > Cyanobacteriota > Cyanophyceae > Synechococcales > Synechococcaceae > Synechococcus > Synechococcus sp. W55.1. The sequence goes on along the minus strand of NZ_JANSHN010000028.1, from coordinate 39,397 downwards.
CAAAGCACCAGAGGAGTCTTCAGCAGCGTGAAAGCTTGTGGGCCGGTTTCCAGGGCCGACATCGGGATCACGGGGTACCAAAACCGCCTCAGGACAGGTTGCTGGGTAACAAGCATAAACCCGCTCCACAAGCTCTAGTTCGGAGAATCATGAGCTGGCTTTTCGTGAGCCTAGGTGGCTCAAAGCACCGCCCCCCGTGAAAAAGATAGGCGTTGAAATGGCAGAAGTCCGTATAAGCCAACACAGCTTTGCCCTGGGCGCGTTTGTGCATCGATGGCTACCCCTCTGCCCGGGGATGGGCTATTGATCGAAGGAAGCAGAGAAGCGTCGGTGGGCTTCTGTTGGCATGTGGCTGTGAGGAAAGGTGGAAAGGTGCAAAACGAATTGAACCCCGCTCGAGATCCTTGTAGCGCAGGGATCCCGGCCCAACCTGCCGCAGAGCTCAGCTCTCTCGAACCAGAACCGGCTGCTGAGAGCCGGCCAAACCAACTGACGGATCCAGATCCTCGCCTCAGCCGTTCTCAACAAAAACGAGAGCAGGAACGCCGCTCCTTACCTTGGCGTCTGGGGCTGGCCAATGTGCTCTCGGCAGGGTTGCATTTCATCGCGATGAGCTGGGTGGGTTGGCAGCCTAGGATCCGGGAAGAGGAGGAGATCCTCCCCTTTCAGTGGGTGGAGGTGGCAGACGAGCCGCCCCCAGAGCCGCAGTGGATTGCGCCCGTCTCCGCCCGTGAGTCCGGTGTCTCTGAACCTCGGGATCACGTATCGGTGCGGCAGTCGCAAGTGGCCAATCCAGGTGAATGGGTAGAGGTCACTTCTGCAACGGCACAGCCTCTGCTCGCCTCAGCCGCAGGGAGTCCTGTCCCTGAGATCCTTTCTCCGCCGACAAGGGAGCTTGAGGTGCCCCAGCCCGCCCGGAACTCTGCCTCTCCTCAGCAGCAGCCAGAGGCCAGGTTAGAAAATCTGTCAGCGGGTTTAGCAGCTCTGGAGCAGGCAGTTGCCGATCACAATTGGGCGGAGGCGCTACATCTGACGGAAGAATGGCTGGATCACTGGCCTCTGTCCTCTCCACAGCGCCAGCAACTGCAGGACTATCGTCAGCATCTGCAAAGCCTACTGGCTACCTCCTCGGCAGCAGCAGTGGAGACCAAATCGGCTCAGATCTCTCCTGCTCAATCCCTCAAGCCTCAACCCGAAAGAGCAGCAAGTTCTCCTGAGGTTTTGCCACAACCCTACCTGTCGGCTCCAGCGGATCCGCATCCAACTTTGCCCTCTCCAGAGCCGATCGCAGCCCCGTTGGAAGAGCCTTCTCCCACCTTGCCCCCGACTTTTCCTACCGGATCCCACAACTCCGACTTCGGTCGCACCAGTGGGATCGAGTCCTCTCAGGCAGGCCCACCCAGCCTAAATGCCACCGCCGATCCGGATTGGGGAGACTACTTGGCTCAATTCCAAGAAAGGGTTCGCCAACACTGGATGGTACGGCGGGCATCCGGATCCTACGTAACGGTGGTGCAGGTGCGTCTGGATCGACAGGGATCCCTGCGGGAACTGCGCCTGCAAACCCCCTCAGAAGATCCCCTGTTGGATGCAGCCGTGCTCAGTGCCATCCAGCGCTCAGCCCCCTTTGCTCCTTTGCCCGAGAGCTATGTTGGCGAAGAACTGATGCTGGAAATTAACGTGTTGAGCGGATCCCTGCAGGCTGGCCCAACCCAGATTCCGAGAAACTAACGTCAGAACCTCAGGCAAGGCCACAAGCCCTGTTCAGAGGGGTTCAGATTTCCGAGTGTCGGCAGTAGCCTAGGCCATGGACTTGCGGCGGTTGCGCCGGACGGCCACCGCTTTGCGCTTGCGCTTTTCTAGGTTGGTTTCAAAGTGCCGATGGTTGCGCAAATCCCGCAAAATGCCCGCCTTAGAAACCTGGCGCTTGAAGCGGCGCAGCGCCGATTCGATCCCTTCGTTTTCGCCAATCGTCACTTGGGTCATAAGCAAGACATCTCCTCCGTCAATCAATGGGATGGACTCGGTTACAACAGGGATCCCTATCCTAAACCATCTCCGCCCCGCTGCTTGCTGCTACAGTTCCTATTCACTGTAGCCGGCTGCCAAAGTTGAGCCCCGCAACCACCTCACCTTCCCTCAAATTGACAACGAATGAAGCAGTTGTCCCGGTGGGGGGTGGAGGGGAGGGTGGTGCTGGAGTTGGGCTGGGGGCACTGCCGATTACCGATTGCACAAAACCGGCGAAGCTAGACACCCGCGTATACACCCCATAGAAATTGGGCTGGGCGCAGCCTCTGCCAAAACTGGTGATCCCGGCCAGGGCAAAACCCCTGCCGCTGGGCACAATCAAAGGCCCACCACTATCGCCCTGACACGCATCGACTCCTCCCTGGGGAAAGCCGGCGCAGAGCATGGTATCTAAAATGGTGCCATTGTAGGATTGGGGCGCATTGCACACCGCATTGGAGACGATGGGAACGGTGGCCTGCTGCAAATCTTGGGGAAAGCCGCTGGCTTCCTCGTTGTCCAGAGCACGGGGGAAGGTAGCTCCCCAGCCGAGGATGGTGGCGGCAGTGCCAGGGGCCGTCAGGTTGGTTTGGTTGGGCTGCACCAGTGGCAGGGTGGCCAGAGCCACTGGCCGAGAAAGGCGCACCAGGGCAATGTCATTCCCCCCAAGTTTCCCCACCTGGGGGTTGTAGCCGGGGTTGAGGACAATTTGCGCGGCGCGAATGCGTTGGCCGGCACCGATTTGCAGGCGGTTGGTACCCAACAGCAGATCCAGATCTTGGGGATTCACCTGCCGGCCTTGCTCGTCGAAAAAACAATGGGCAGCGGTGAGTACCCACTCCGGTGCAATCAGGGATCCGCCGCAAAACTGCGCTTGAAAAGGATCTGGCTCAGCCGCCCTCAGCAAAGCCACCATCCAGGGAAAGGCCCCCGGCTGAGCTGGCCTGCCGCCCACAATCCGCTCCAGCCCCAAGCCTGAGCGCGGCGTGGTGAACACTCGCCCCGGGGGCAAAAGGGCAGTGACGCGGTAGGTGCCAGGGGGCAAGTTGGAGAAGCGGAAGTTGCCGCCGCCGTCGCTGACGGTGCTGGGCTCCCCCGGGTCGAGGCGGCCATTGCCGTTTAAGTCCAAAAAGGTGGCGATGCCCGGCAGCCCCGGCTCCCCCGGATCCCGCAGCCCATTGCCGTTGAGATCGTCGAAATGGGATCCCTCAATTCGTCCTGTGGGAGGAGCTGAGACTGGGGGAAGCGGGCGACTGGAACCCCCGCCGCCACAGGCGCTTAGGCTCAGGGCCAGACACAACCCCAGCGGAATAGACCAAGAGCGAGCCAAGCCCAAGGAGGAATGGGATCGCGAGAGATGAGGCATGGTCAGATTCTCCAAAGCCAGCCGGTTGTGCTAGTCAAGGCTATCATACCGGCGAAGCCTAAAGATTGCGGAACCGGGAACGCTTCCCCCCGCGCCCGGCTCTTCCGATTTGCCCCAAGACCCAACGTGGCGATGCGCACTTTAGCCTCTTGCCGCCTGCGCAACTGGGCAGTAAAACCAGGGTGGGAGGGTGTGTGGCAGATGAATATCGCGGTCTTGGGGTTCAAAGGGGGCGTGGGCAAAACCACCACGGCGGTACACCTGGCCCTCTACCTTCAGCAAAAACAAGGGGCAGCTCCTGCGGGTGGGTCGGGGATGGCCCTGTTGATCGACGCCGATCCCAATCGCTCGGCCTCTCGCTGGGCAGAACGGGGATCATCCTTTCCTATCAAGGTATTGGCCGGGGATCCCACCACTCCCACGCCCACAGGCTTTCAGCACACGGTGATCGACACTCCTGCCCGTCCCACCCCGGAACAGTTACACGCTCTGGCGCAGCGGTGTGATCTGCTGCTTTTGCCCTGTTCCCCGGATGCCTTGGCTCTAGATGCCTTGATGCTGACCGCCAAGGCCCTAGACCGGTTGGGGGCAAAGCACTACAAGGTCTTGCTGACGCTGGTTCCCCCCTGGCCCAACCGAGATGGAGCGGAGGCCCGCAACTTTCTCAAGCAAGTCGGGATTCCTCTCTGCCACCATTCCATTCGCCGCACGGTGGCTTTTCAACGGGCTGCTCTGGAGGGGGTCTGTGTTCACGAGATCCCAGAGCCGAGAGCCAAACAAGCTTGGTCAGACTACGTTGCTGTGGGGGAGGAAATCTCGTCATGAGCAAGTTTGAGCGCCTTCTCGACCGGCAGCCAGAGGGGATCCCGGCCCGACCCGCCCCGAAAAAGCTGAGCGCCCAAGCCTACAAGATTCCAGAACCCAAGCCGACCCTCGAGCAACCGGAAGCAGGCGCCAAGCCCAACAGCTCTGAGTACGTCAAATTGACGGCCTACATCCCCAAAGAGACTCACCGAGCCGTGAAGCGCATCCTGTTGGAATCGGATCAAGATCTTTCGGAGCTGATCGAGGCGCTGCTCAGCCAGTGGCTGCGTTCTCAGTCGGGAAAGGTCTGAACATCAGGGAAGAGGGGCATTGCCAGACCCCACAGCCGCTCAGGGATCCCGCTGTCGGGGATCGGAGGGAGCCCACAGATTCCAGTTGAGAGCCAGATAGGAATAAGATGAAGGGGCGTGAGGCAGGGATCCCCGAACGCGAGGTGGGGCCGTTCGCAATAGCGGGACGGAGCCTTTGGGCACGCTGCGCGAGGGGAAGTCTGTGTTGGGAGGATGTCACGCTCTTTCAGGTGCAAAGGGATCCTTTATGCAAGCCATCACCTTGCTCGGCTCCACCGGCTCGATTGGCACCCAAACTCTGGACTTGGTGGCCCAGTATCCGGAGCGTTTTCAGGTTGTTGGCCTGACCAGCTACAGCAACGTCGCCCTCTTGGCCGAGCAGGTACGGCGGTTTCGGCCCCAGATGGTTGCCATTGGCCGGGAAGAACTGCTGCCGGAGCTGCGGTCGCTGCTGACCGGGATCCGACCGCTGCCGGAGTTGGTGGCCGGAACGGAGGGGCTGTGTCAGGTGGCGGCTCACCCGGCGGCCCAGCGGGTGGTGACGGGGATCGTCGGCTGCGCCGGTTTATTGCCAACCCTGGCGGCCATCCGCGCCGGCAAGGATATTGCCCTGGCCAACAAAGAAACCCTGGTGGCGGGGGGCCCGGTGGTGCTGCCCCTGGTGCGCGAGTACGGGGTGAACCTGATCCCCGTCGATTCTGAGCATTCGGCCATTTTCCAATGTTTGCAGGGGGTGCCGGCGGGATCCCTGCGAAAAATCTTGTTGACTGCCTCGGGGGGGGCCTTTCGGGATTGGCCTGCCGAAAAACTGGATCAGGTCACTCTGGCCGATGCCCTCAAGCACCCCAACTGGGTGATGGGGCGCAAAATCACCATCGACTCGGCCACCCTGATGAACAAGGGCCTGGAGGTGATCGAGGCCCACTGGCTGTTTGGCCTGGACTACGACCACATCGACATCCTCATCCATCCGCAAAGCATTGTCCACTCCCTGATCGAACTGGCCGATACCTCGGTTCTGGCCCAGTTGGGCTGGCCGGACATGCACCTGCCCATCCTCTACGGCCTCAGTTGGCCGGAACGCCTGGCCACCCCCTGGGATCCCCTCGATTTGGTCAAGCTGGGATCCCTCACCTTTAAGGCTCCGGATCACCGCAAGTACCCCTGCATGGAGTTGGCCTATGCCGCTGGACGGAGGGGGGGAACGCTGCCGGCAGTGTTGAATGCGGCCAACGAAGCGGCGGTGGCCCTGTTCTTGCAGGAGCGCATCCGTTTTTTGGATATTCCCCGTCTCTTGGAGCGGGTTTGTGAGCGGCATCAAGTTATCGCCGATCCCAGCCTGGAGGATATTTTGCAGGCGGATGCCTGGGCGCGGCAGGAAACAGCGCAATTGGCCCAGCAAGCTCCGGCTCAGGTTCTGGCCTGATCCCTACCGGGGGGATCCGGCTGAGCGCTAGAGTGGGAGAGGATGCAGGGAGCAAGTGAGTGACCGGATCGGGATCCCATCTCCGACAGTTGGCCCATTATCTGCGCCCCTATCGACGACAGGTGGGGTTGGGCATTGGATCCCTGCTCTTGGTCAATGGCCTGGGGGTGTTCCTGCCCTGGTACGTCAAGCTGGTCATCGATGACCTCAGCCAGAACCTGGCCACTTTGTCGGCCCGGCGCATTGCCCTTTACGCCTTGACGGTGCTGGTCGTCTCCAGCCTGATGATGGGCATTCGCATTGCCTCGCGGGTGTGGATGTTTGGGGTGGGACGGCAGGTGGAGTTTCACCTCAAGCAAGCCATCTTCGAGCATTTGCTCACCCTGCAGCCTTCCTACTTTGCCCAGCAGACCATCGGGGACATTCTCACCTGCATCACCAGCGATGTGGAAAACATCCGCCGCCTGTTGGGGTTCGCCCTGCTCAGTTTGGCCAACACGATCTTCGCCTATGCCACCACTCTGCCCGCCATGTTTGGCATTGAGCCCCGCCTCAGCGCACTGGCCCTATCGGTGTTTCCGGTGATGTTGGTCTTGGTCAAGCTGAGCAGTGCCCGCCTGCAGCAGGAGCAGCTCCAGGTGCAGCAGGAGTTGGCAGATCTGAGCGATCTCATCCAAGAAGATCTGAACGGCATCACCGTCATCAAGGTATACGGCCAAGAACAGCACGAGCAGCAGGGGTTTCGCCGCCAGAACCAGCGGCTGCTGCAGGCCAATTTACGCTTAGCCCTCACCCGCAACTTGCTCTTCCCCTCTTTGGTGGCGCTGGTCAGCCTCAGTTTGTTGCTACTGCTGGCGGTGGGGGGGCCGCAGATTGCGGCAGGGACGCTGACCATCGGGGATTTTTCGGCCCTCACCCTCTACGTGGAACGGTTGGTATTTCCCACCGCCCTGCTGGGCTTCACCATCACGGCCTACCAGCGGGGGCAGGTCAGCTTGGAGCGGATCGATGCTCTGTTGGGGGTAGAACCCACCATCCGAGACGCCCCAGGCGCTTTGCCGTTGCCTCTGGAGAGGGTGCAGGGTCGCCTCGAGGCCAGAGGTCTCGCGTTTGCCTTCGCCGGCCCTGCGGCAGCTCCGGCTCTAGAGGATTTGCACTTTTGCATAGAACCGGGCCAGATGGTGGCGGTGGTGGGGCCGATTGGGGCGGGCAAGTCCACTCTGGCCAATGCCCTTCCTCGGCTGCTGGAGATCCAGCCGGGGCAACTGTTTTTGGATGGGCAGGATATCACCCAGATTCAACTGGGATCCCTGCGGCGGGCCATTGCCTATGTGCCCCAGGAGAGCTTCCTGTTCAGCGCCACGGTCCGGGATAACATTCGCTACGGCAAGCCGGATGCCGAAGATTGGGAGGTGGAATGGGTGGCCAAAGCCGCCCACATCCACGCCGAGATCCTCAACTTTCCCAAGGGCTACGACACTCTGGTGGGAGAGCGGGGCATTACCCTCTCCGGTGGCCAGCGACAGCGGGTGGCCTTGGCCCGGGCTTTGCTGGTGGATGCTCCCATCTTGATCCTGGATGACTCTCTCTCCAGCGTGGACAATCAGACGGCTCAGGCCATTCTTCGCCATCTGCGTCGGGTCACGGCCCAGAAAACGGTGATTCTCATCACCCATCGCCTTACGGCTGCGGTGGAAGCCGATCAGATTTGGGTGATGGACAGGGGCCGCCTCGTGCAGAAGGGATCCCATGCCGAATTGCTGGCGGACGAGAAGGGCCTCTATGCTTCCCTGTGGGCCAAGCAGAAGCTGGAGGAGATACTGGCCTGATTTCTTCACCCCTGGCTCCTCTCCCAAGGTAAAGAGGGGATCTCGCTGGCGCTCTGGTCGGAAAGGGGGTTGAGCGGCTACCGTAAGCTGCAAAGCAGGGAGGAGTGGTGGAATGGAGACTGTTGGGATTGTTCGCGCTAGGGGTGCGGAGCGCCCTCTGTGGGAATTGCTCAGCCAAGCCGGGATCCAGCCCCGATTGGCCCAGGGATCCTTGGAGGGGGTGCAAGTTTGGAGCCTGTGTGCCGACTCCCGCCAGGTGCAGGCCGGGGATCTCTTTCTGGGGATGCCGGGATCCCGCGTGGATGGGGGTTGCTTCGTGGCCCAGGCCCTGGCGGCAGGGGCGGTGGCCGCCCTGATCTCCCAGGAGGCGTGGGAGAGCTTGTCTTCTCAGGAGTTGCTGTCGCAGCAGCCTATCCTGCTTATGCCGCGCGAGGCTCTCCCCAAGGCCGTGGCCCAGGTGGCGGCGGCTTTCTATGGTTTTCCCGCCCGTCAACTGACCTTGGTGGGGGTAACGGGCACCAACGGCAAAACCACCACCACCCATCTCATTGAACATTTGGTGCAGGCTGCCGGTCGCTCCACCGCTTTGCTGGGCACTCTGTACAACCGCTGGCCGGGCCACAGCGAAGTTGCTCCCCACACCACCCTTTTTCCGCCTGAACTGCAGCGCAGCCTCAGGGAAGCCCAGAGAGCCGGGGCGGAGGTGGCGGTGATGGAGGTGAGCTCCCATGCTCTCGCTCAAGATCGGGTGTGGGGATGTTCCTTTGCCGCTGCCGTCTGGACCAACCTCACCCAGGATCACCTGGACTTTCACCAGACGCTGGAGAACTACTGGCAGGCCAAGGCCACCCTCTTCCGACAGGAATATCTCCAAGGGCGGGCGGTGATCAACGCCGACGATGCCGGGGGACGGCGGCTTTTGCAGGCCATCCAACCCTCTTTGGATCCCTGGGCCTATTCTCTGCAGCCCCTGCAGGGGATCCCCGGCCTCTGGCCCAGCAACGTTCAATTGCACCCCAGCGGCTTACAGGCGACGCTCCACACCCCCTCTGGCGCCTTTGCCGTGGCAGCCCCCCTGGTGGGATCCTTCAACCTGGCCAACCTGCTGGCGGCGGTGGGGGTAGCCCTGCACTTGGGGATCCCTGTCGAGATCATCCAGTCGGCCCTGCCCCACTTTCCGGGCGTACCGGGGCGGATGGAGCGGGTGACCCTGCCGGGGCAGGATATCGCGGTAGTTGTGGACTATGCCCACACCCCCGACGGGCTGGAAAACCTGCTCAAGGCCCTGCGCTCCCAGGTGCAAGGTCAGCTTATCTGTGTCTTTGGCTGTGGGGGGGATCGGGATCGGGGCAAACGACCGCAGATGGGACGCATTGCCGCCACCTGGGCAGATCAGGTGATTGTTACTTCCGACAACCCCCGCACCGAAGATCCCCAGCAGATCCTGCGGGATATTCTGGCCGGGATCCCTGGATCCCCCAGGGCGGTGGAGGTGGATCGGCGGCAGGCCATTCGCCTGGCCATCCTCGAAGCGCGGCCAGGGGATACAGTGGTGATCGCCGGCAAAGGCCACGAAGACTACCAAATCCTGGGCACCGAGAAGGTTCACTTCGACGACCGGGAAGAAGCCCGTGCCGCCCTGGCCCTGCGCCTGAACAGCCATAGCCCCTCCCGATAAACTCCTCTCTCTCTTCGGAAGAGGGGCTGGGGGTGAGGATTGCCAACAGCAAGTCAAAAGGCTTACAGTTGCCCACATGGGCTACCTAAAGATGGGCTAGACTCAGTACAACGAGAAGCACAAGCCCTATGCCTTCTTCTTCCGTGGATGTTCGCGAGCTACCCCTGTTTCCCTTGCCGGAGGTGGTACTGTTTCCGGGCCGCCCTCTGCCGCTGCACATATTCGAGTACCGCTACCGCATGATGATCAACACCATCCTGGAGACGGATCGCCGCTTTGGGGTGCTGATGTTCAATCCCCAGACGGGATCCCCGGTGCGGGTAGGGTGTTGTGCTGAGGTGTTGCAGGTGCAGCGCTTGCCGGATGACCGTATGGACATTTTGACCTTGGGGCAGCAGCGCTTCCGCGTCTTGGATTACGTGCGGGAAAAACCCTTCCGGGTGGGGCTGGTGGAATGGATTGAGGATGAGCCGACCACCCCTTCCGATGACCTGCAGGGCTGGGTGCGCCAGGTTACCACTCTCCTTCAGGATGTGGTGCGTCTCTCGGGCAAGCTGATGGAGCGGGATGCAGAGTTGCCGGAGCAGCTCCCCACCACTCCCATAGAATTGTCCTACTGGGTGGCCAGCCACTTTCATGGAGCCCCCCAAGAGCAGCAAGCTCTGCTGGAAATGGTCAGTACCGAAAGCCGGCTGCGCCGGGAAGCCGAAATTCTTGAGTCCACCCGCAAGCACTTGGCCGCCCGCACAGCCCTCAAGGATCTGTTCACGGAAATTTCCTGAGGTTCCCGTTAACCGATCAGATTTGCTCCCATCTGTTCGGGTAGCTCTTGTGGGTTCTTCCAGAGGGGACAATTCGGCCTTCTCGGCTCCCTGCAGAAGAGAAAGTTGGGTATACCTTCCCATTTTTCATGCCCTACCCTCGCCGCTACTTGCGCTTTCCCTCTCAGATCCTGGGCCGGGAAATGGAGATGCTCCACTTCGGGCATCACGGCTACCCGCTGATCTGTCTGCCCACCAGCAACGGGCGTTTTTTCGACTTGGAAGATCGCGGCATTATCGCCAGCCTCAGCCATCATCTGGAACAGGGCTATTTGCAGGCTTTTTGCGTGGAAACCCTGGATTGGGAGACCTTTTTCAACCGCGAGCTGGACTTGCCCCAACGTCGGGATCGTTGGCTGTTGTTGGAGCAGCACTGGGTAGAAGAGCTGATCCCCTATGCCAAAGCGGAAGCGCAAAATGAGTTTTTGGTAGTGGCCGGTTTTTCCCTGGGGGCTACCCATGCGGTCAACCTCACCTGTCGGCACCCCGGCTTGGTGCGCCGTTGCTTGGCCCTGGGGGGGCCCTACGATGTGGCGGCTCTCGGCTCCATCACCGGCTGGGATCCCCAACGGGCAGAGCAGGAGCTGTATTTCATCAACCCGCTGGCCTATATGTCCAACATGAGCCGGCAACTCTGGGATCACTTGGGCGGGCGCAACACCGAGCTGAAGCTGCTCACCGCTCGCCACGACCACTGCCTCAGCGACAACCTGCGTCTGGCGGAAGTGCTTAGCCGCAACAACATCCCCCATCAACTGGAGGTATGGGAGGGGAATCACGATTGGCCCACTTGGCAAGCGCAAATCCGCGCCTTCGCGTAGGATCCCTTGCAGGGAATAGCTTTTGACGAGAGAGCTTTGATGATTGAAGACTATTGGGTTGGCAGCCTGCACTTCAGCGAGCCTTTCGGGGACGATACTCTGGCTCGCCTCAACGCACTTCCCCCTGTTCAAGCTCGCAACGGCCAAACTTACAAGATCCGGGCCGAACATGTCACCATTCATGAGGTGAACCTGGATTACCGCACCAAGTATCGCTTGATCCTGGATCGCTTCAGCTACCTTTACCCCCAAGCCATCGGCCTATTCATGGGCTTTGCCTTTCGGGGGGTTTACCTCATCAACAACCCCTTTAGCTTTTATTACTACCTGCGCAACAAAGATGCTGCCTACATGGTGGTCAAAGAGCTGGGGATCTCCATCCCCAAAACTTACATTCTGCCCCCTAAAGAAGCCCCTGCATTGAAAGCAGAGGACTTTAAGTATCATAAGTTTTTCGATTGGCAGGGGATGGCAGAAGACCTGGGCTGGCCAATGGTGATCAAGCCGGCGGAGGGGCGAGAGGCCATTGGAGTAGAAATAGCCCACAACATGGAGCAGCTCCTCTATTTTTACGACCGCTCTGGATCTCAGGTGATGATGATCCAAGAGAAGGTCAAAACCCCTTACCCTTGGCAGATTCGCGCCCTCTGCATTGGCCGAAAGATCATTCCGATCAAGTATATCTTTCGCAAGTTCGATGCCAGCGAATATCTGTTTGATCCAGAATTTCTTACCCCGGAAATGGGCCAGAAAGTCATCAATACCTGTCGGATTATCAATCGAGTTTTGGGCTATGAAATGAACTCGGTGGAGCTATTCATCGACGAGCAGGGAGAGCTGCAGGCCATCGACTTTAACAATCCGGTGCCCGATGGGCGGCTCAAGGCTTTGGGAGAGATCTTCTACAACGATTACCAGCAGGCCCTTTGCGATTTGGTCTTGGACATCGTGCGGGAACAGCGTCCTTTCGACTTCCTGCCCCCAGATATCAACCGCTTTGCCCACATTGCCCGACGGGCCGATCTCACCCGCGAGCAGAAGTTTCAGATGGCTTTGGAATTGGCCAACCGTTACTACGAGCCCAGGGATCCCGATTAAAATCAAACCAGAACCCAAAAGTGTGGTTTTCCGCCGGAGAAGTTGTGGACGGGCAAAGGAGCAGCAGCGTGGTTTCCGACCCCGTTTCAGGGTGGTACGTGATCAAGCAGGCGCAGGGATCCTGCCAGGTGCTGCATTTGGCGGCGGGGGATCCCCTCTTGAGTCGGCAAGAGCATTGGGGGCCTTTTCCCAGCCAAGCTGAGGCAATTGCACGGCGGGTTGGTCTGATCCGAGCAGGCAAATGTCAACCGGCTTGAAATGGCGCTGGTGCCACGATATTCGCGAGATCCCGGCAGTGGCCTGGCACGCTTTGCAAACGGAGCGCACCTCTCCTTTTTTGGAATACGAATGGTTGCACAGCCTAGAAAGCTCAGGTTGTGCCAGCCGCAAGACGGGGTGGCTGCCCTGTCACTTGTTGGTGGAGGCAGACGGCCAGTTGATTGCTGCTGCCCCCTTGTATTTGAAAAGCCACAGTCAAGGGGAGTTTGTCTTCGACCAAGAATGGGCTGCAGTTGCCGGCCAACTGGGGGAACGCTACTACCCGAAGTTAATCGGCATGGCCCCCTTTACTCCGGCTACGGGCTATCGCATTCTCGTTCATCCTGAGCGTTCGGAAGCGGAGGTGTGGCCATTGATGCTGGCAGCCATTGATCGGTTTTGCCAAGAAAAAGATATTTCGGTATTTAGCTTGCTTTATGTGGATCTGGACTGGCGGACTCAACTGGAATCGGATGGATTTACGCCCCGGATCACCCACAACTACCAGTGGCACAACCCCGGCTACCGCTCTTACGAGGACTTTTTGAGCCAGTTCAATGCCAACCAGCGTCGCAACATCAAGCGAGAGCGGGCTGCAATGGAAAAAAGCGGCCTAGAACTCAAGATTTACACAGGAGAGGAGATCACGCCGCGCCTGTTGTCTCTGATGTACGACTTTTACAGCAACACCTGTGCCCAATTTTGGAACTGGAGCAAATATCTCAATCGCCGCTTTTTCGAGTCTCTCTATCCCGACTATCGGGAGCGGGTGGTGCTGGTGGCCGGGGAGCGGGATGCAGAAATTGTGGGGATGTCTTTTTGTATTCGTAAGGGGGATCGCCTCTTCGGGCGCTACTGGGGTTGTCGGGAGGAGGTGAAGTTTTTGCACTTTAACGTTTGCTATTACGAGCCCATTGCCCTCGCCATCCGGGAAGGGATCCGCAACTTTGATCCCGGCGCAGGGGGATCCCATAAGATCCGACGGGGATTTCCGGCCACGCCTGTGTACAGCTACCACCGCTTCTATAGCCGAAGGCTGCAACAGGTTTTGGTGCCCTACCTGAACCGGGTTAACCCTCTCATGTTGGCCGAGCTGGAGAATGTGAATCAAAACGAGGTTCCTTTTCGAGAAGATGTTTTGCCTTCTCTATCTGCTTTGACCAAGGAGTAATCCACTCCATTGGATCGGGTTTTCAATCCCTGTCAGCAGTTGGCGGCTGACATGCTTTTTGCCCTGCTACAGCTTTTTTCGGCAATACTGACTCCAGCCAACACAGACCTGACCTATGGTTGTAGTTACTTCGAATTTCGGCGAAACGGCTTAATGGAACATCCGATCCCTTCCGTCCTTCCTGATCCCGTCAAACCTGGGGATCTCTTGGCGTTGGAGGTCACGGCCCTGACCCCCCAGGGAGATGGCATTGCCCACACGGTAGGACTTGGACAAGGGCGAGTGGTGTTTGTGTCCCAGGCGGTGCCCGGGGATCAGGTGGTGGCCCAAATAACCGAGATCAAGCGCAACTACTTGGTCGGGAGAATTCGGTCGCTGGTTTCTCCCTCTCCCGAACGGGTGCGACCGGCCTGCATCGTGGCGGACAAATGTGGTGGCTGCCAATGGCAACACGTCAGCTATGGCCAGCAGTTGGCCACCAAGCAGCAAATTCTCAGAGATGCGCTGGAGCGGATTGGCGGTCTTGCTCTGCCGGAGCCTGTCCCCATTTTGGGATCCCAGCAGCCGCTGCGCTATCGCAACAAGGTCACCTACCCCATGGCCAAACCGGAGGGCCAGCCCTTGCGCATGGGCTACTACCAACGGGGCAGCCACCGCCTGGTGAACCTCAACCAATGCCCCGTGCAAGACGAGCGGCTGGATGTGTTCCTGAGGGAAATCAAGCGGGATCTCCAAGAAACGGGCTGGAGTGTCTACGACGAAAGTCGTCACCAAGGTCATCTCCGCCACTTGGGTTTGCGCATCGGTCGCCGCACCCGCGAGGTGCTTCTTACCTTGGTCAGTTGCAGTCGTCGCCTGCCCCATCTGGAAAGCTGGGCCGAACGCTGGATGCAGCGCTACCCCGACCTGGTGGGGGTCTGTCTCAATCTCAACTCGGCTCGTACCAATGCCATCTTCGGCCCGGAGACTGAGGTCATTGCCGGTCGAGGGGCTCTGCGGGAGGAATTTGCCGGTTTTTCCCTCTGGATCGACAGCACCTCTTTCTTCCAGGTCAACACAGAGCAAGCAGAAGCCTTTTTCACCTGGATAGCCGACCAACTAAACCTGCGGGGAGAAGAGACCATCCTGGATGCCTACTGTGGCATCGGCACCTTAACCTTGCTGCTGGCCCAACGGGCGAAACGGGTGGTGGGGGTGGAAGCCTTGCCGGAAGCAGTGGCCCAAGCCCGCTACAATGCCCAGTTCAACGGTATCGCTTCGGCCCAATTTTTCGAGGGCACGGTGGAACAGGTTTTGCCAACCCTGCCCCCTGCCGACATTGTGGTGCTGGATCCGCCGCGGCGCGGCTGCGACCGCCAAGTGCTCGAGACCTTAAAGCTGCGGCGACCACCGCGCATCGTTTACATTAGCTGTCACCCTGCCACTTTGGCGCGAGACTTACAGGTCTTATTGGCAGAGGGCTCCTATCGCCTCACCCAATGGCGGGCGGCTGACTTCTTTCCCCAAACCGGGCACGTGGAGGGGGTGGCCTTTCTGGAGCGAGTTTGAATTGGAAAGGATCACGCACCTTGGCAAGACCTCAGTCGCCCAGCACTGTGCAGCGGAGCAAAAGATACAGTCGTTTCGCCTATTTCCTTTCTTCCCTTGAGAGAGGGGCCAGGGGTGGTCGCGTTGGCGGCGCGGAGCGCTTGGGAGCGGATTCACCGGTTGGGAAAGCGCACCGTCGAGGGGCCGCAAATGCTAACGTCGGAGTAGGGATCTTCCGGCCTAGCAAGGGATCCCGTTACCCTGGTTTTTGGCTTTTTCTCCGAGATCTGGATGTTAAGAGCTGGAATTGTCGGCCTGCCCAACGTAGGCAAATCCACTTTGTTCAACGCCCTCTGTGAAAACGCCAAAGCCGAGGCGGCCAACTTTCCCTTCTGCACCATTGAGCCGAATGTGGGGCGGGTGGCAGTGCCCGATGAGCGCCTACAGGTGCTGGCCAAGATCAGCGGTTCTGCCGAGATCATCCCCAGCCAAATCGAGTTTGTGGATATTGCCGGGCTGGTGGCTGGAGCCAGCAAGGGGGAGGGTCTGGGCAACCAGTTTCTCTCCCACATTCGCCAGGTGGACGCCGTGGTGCACGTGGTGCGCTGCTTCCAAGACGAGAACATTGTGCATGTGGCGGGTTCGGTGGATCCCTTGCGGGATATCGGGGTGATCAACTTGGAGCTAGCCTTGGCGGATTTGGCCCAGATCGAGCGGCGCATAGAGCGGGTGCGCAAGCAGGCAAAGTCCGACAAAACCGCCCAACTGGAGTTGCAGGCTCTGGAACAATTACAGGCTGCCTTGGACGAGGGCAAGCCGGCTCGCCTGGTACCCCTCAGCCCAGAAGAAGAGCAGTTGATCAAAGGGTTGGGGCTGCTCACCCGCAAAAAAGTCATCTACGCCGCCAATGTGGCGGAAACGGATCTGGCCAGCGGCAATGCCTGGGTGGAGCAGGTGCGGCAATTTGCCGAGGCGGAAGGGGCAGGTGTGGTGGTGGTCTCAGCCCAGGTGGAGGCGGAACTGGTGGAGCTGCCCCCCGACGAGCGACAGGCCTATCTGGATTCGTTGGGGGTGAAAGAAGGCGGGCTGAAATCCCTAATCCGGGCCACCTACGAGCTGTTGGGCTTGCGCACCTACTTTACCTCTGGCCCCAAAGAAACCCGCGCTTGGACGATTCCAGTCGGCGCCACAGCCCCTCAGGCAGCCGGGGTGATCCACTCCGATTTTGAGCGGGGCTTCATCCGGGCCGAGACGGTGGCCTATGCCGATCTGGTGGCGGCGGGATCCCTGAATGCCGCCAAAGAAAAGGGCCTGCTGCGCAGCGAAGGCAAAGACTACGTAGTGCAGGAAGGGGATGTGATGCACTTCCGTTTCCATGTCTAGCTCCCCATCCCCCTGCATCTCTCAGCCGTCTCTCTCAGGCAAGCTGGGTTTTCTCAGCAATTTAATCCGCCCTGGACAAGGGATCCCAGCTTGGCGCCTTAGCTCCAGTTGGGTCTGAGAAGCAGCCCTTTCCTGAGAGAACTGTTGACGCTGTAACGAAACATCACAATAATTGGACTAGATAAACAAATGTTTTAGGGATGTATTGATGGATCTGCTGCAATACGGCCCGATGGCCTGGGTTTACATGGCAATCTTTGCCTCTATCATTTGGTGCATCTGGGGTCGTTCCGAAGACGACATCATGTTCTAGAGTGGGATGAGTTCCTCTGCCGACTCAGGCCAACCCCAGCGTCTGAGTTGGCGGAGGCTCTTCCCCAGGTTGCATTCTGCAAGCCGGAGACGCCGAAGCATTTCACTGGATTTCAGCCATGCGTGGGGCTTGGGCCATAGTATCCTGAGCTGCGGGAGACTCTTTCCTTGCCCCAGCAGCACAAACCAGCATGCTCTTTGCGCAGGATCATCTTCTGAAGGTTAGAAGTGTTACCAGCTTGACCTCTCGGCGTCCCCTGCCCAGGGCCGAAAAGGCGGCGGAAGGCTATCGCCTCTCGTGGCGCGGGGTTGCGGTGATGGGGGTGCTCAACGTAACACCCGACAGCTTTAGCGATGGCGGCCTGTGGGGATCCCCAGAAGCAGCCGTGCAGGCAGCCGAGGCCATGGCGGCGGCAGGGGCCTTGATGGTGGATGTTGGCGGCGAGTCCACCCGCCCAGGGGCAGATCCGGTGCCGGTAGAAGTGGAATGCGACCGGGTTTTGCCGGTAATTCGAGCTTTGCAGGGATCCGGGATCCCCATCAGCATCGACACCCGCAAGCCGGAGGTGGCAGCGGCGGCTTTGGCTGCCGGCGCCCACTTGGTGAACGACGTAACCGGGCTGCGGGATCCGCAGATGGTGCAGGTGTGTGCCGAGGCGGGGGTGCCGGCGGTGATCATGCACATGCGGGGAGAGCCGCGCACCATGCAGCAGCAGACCGACTATGCTGACCTGGAGGGGGAGGTTTTCGGTTTTCTCAGGGAACAGGCAGAGCGGGCCCTAGCAGCGGGCGTGCCCAGCGTTGTTTTGGATCCGGGCTTGGGCTTTGCCAAAACTGCTGAGCAGAATGTAGTCCTGCTTAAAGCCCTACCGCGGCTGGTGGCCTACGGCTACCCAGTTTTGGTGGGGGCATCCCGCAAAAGTTTTGTGGGCAAGCTTTCCGGCATTGCCGTACCTAATCAGCGAGACAGCGCCAGCGTGGCCGTGCACCTGTTTGCAGCCAGCCGGGGGGCTGCCCTGGTACGGGTTCACAACGTGCCGGCTCATGTTTCCGCCCTTGCCACTTGGGAAGCTCTGCACCATGACGCAGGGTAGGCTGGTGCTGCAGGGCCTCGTCTTTCATGCCTATCACGGCCACTGCCCGGAGGAAGCGGTTTTGGGTGGGCGTTTTGTGGTGGACGTGGAGATGCGGCTTTCCCTAGCCGAGATCCAAGATGACCTCTCGCGCACGGTGGACTACGCCCAGGTGTACGAGAGGGTGCGGCAGGAGGTGACCGGCCAACGCTACCGCTTGGTCGAGACCTTGGCAGACCAGATTGCAGAGCGGCTGTGGCAGAGCTATCCCCAACTGGAGGCCCTGACCGTGCGGGTTCACAAGCCCCAAGCTCCCCTGCCGGGGCTGTTCGATGATGTTTACGTAGAGATCGACCGTCGCCGATCTGTATGAATCCCGACCTGGCCTACATTGCCCTGGGAAGCAACTTGGGGGATCCGCTGCAGCAGTTGCGCTTGGCTGTGCAGAAGTTGCGCCGGTTGGGAGAGGTGGCGGCCCGTTCCAGTCTCTACCGCAGCCCAGCCCAAGGGGGGCCACCCGGACAGCCTGACTACCTTAACGCAGTGGTGGCGTTGGATCCCTTTCCCCCCTACCGGTCTCCCCTGGAGTTGCTCGGGGCGCTGCTGGCCATCGAGCAGGAGGCAGGACGGGTGCGGCGCATCCGCTGGGAGGCCAGAACCCTGGATTTGGATCTGCTGGCCATGGGCAGCCGCATCCTGAACAGCCCTGAGCTGACGTTGCCCCACCCCCGCATGATGGAACGTGCTTTTGTCTTAGCTCCCTTGGGGGAGATCGCTCCCGACTGGCGTCACCCTGAGACCGGTGTGGGGGTCAAAGAGGCGCTGGTCAGTTTGGATCAGTCCTGGCTGGAGCGCACAACCCTCGGCTGGGAGTAAGAAAGAGTTTGGTAAGCTGGTTAGGGATTTCGGCAAAAGGGATCCCATGGACAGCCTCCAACTCTGGCAGCGCTACTGCGATTGGCTTTACTACCATCCCGGCCTGGAGATTTTCGTCGATATCAGCCGCATCCGTTTCACTCCCCCTCAGGTGGAAGCGCTACGGCCTCGCTTTGCCCAGGCTTTTGCCGATATGCAGGCTTTGGAGGCAGGAGCCATTGCCAACCCCGACGAAGGCCGCCAGGTGGGCCACTATTGGCTGCGGGCGCCCGAGCTGGCTCCCACCCCTGAAATCCGGCAGGCCATTCAGGATTCCATTGAGCGAGTGGAAACCTTTGCCGAAAAGATCCATCGCGGAACCATCCCGGCCAGCGGGGGGGGACGGTTCACCGAGCTGCTCTGCATTGGCATTGGCGGCTCAGCTCTGGGGCCGCAATTTGTGGCGGAGGCCCTGGCTCCGCTGCACCCCCCCCTGAACATCCACTTCATCGACAACACGGATCCCGACGGGTTTGACCGGGTGCTGGGGCGGCTGGCAGACCAACTGGGGCAAACCCTGGTGATCACCACCTCCAAATCCGGCGGCACCCCAGAGCCCCGCAATGGCTTGGTGGAGGTGAAGCTGGCCTACCAAAAAGCCGGGATCCCTTTTTCTGCCCATGCGGTGGCCATCACCGGCCCCGGCAGCCAATTGGAGCAGCAGGCGCGGCAGGAGGGGTGGTTGGAGGTCTTCCCCATCTTCGACTGGGTGGGGGGGCGCACCTCCGAAACGTCCCCGGTGGGCCTGTTGCCGGCAGCGTTGCAGGGCATTGATATCCGGGCTTTGCTGGCCGGGGCAGCCACCATGGATGAGGCCACCCGCCTGCCCCACCTGGAGCGCAATCCCGCCGCTCTGCTGGCCATGGCCTGGTACATCGTCGGTCAAGGGCAAGGGCGCAAGGACATGGTGGTTTTGCCCTACAAGGATCGCCTGCTGCTGTTTAGCCGTTACTTACAACAGTTGGTGATGGAATCCCTGGGCAAATCCCACGATCTAAACGGCAACCGTGTGGAGCAGGGCATCGCCGTTTACGGCAACAAGGGCACCACCGACCAACATGCCTACGTCCAGCAGTTGCGGGATGGCTTGAACAACTTCTTTGTCACCTTCATCGAGGTGCTTCAGGATCGGGAGCCTGGGATCCCTTCCCCCTTCGTGGAGCCGCAGGTGACCAGTGGCGACTACCTGAACGGCCTGCTGCAGGGCACCCGCCAGGCCCTCTACGAAAACGGTCGCGACTCCATTACCGTGACGCTGCCACGGGTAGATGCCCGCTCGGTGGGGGCCTTGATCGCCCTCTACGAACGAGCCGTGGGCCTCTATGCCTCCCTAATCCAGATCAACGCCTACCATCAACCGGGGGTGGAAGCAGGCAAAAAAGCCGCCAGCGCCGTCTTGGAGCTGCAACGGCGGGTGCTAGAGACGGTGCAGGAGCAGCAGGGATCCCTGACTTTGCCCCAACTGGCGAAGCAACTGGGCTGCCCGGAGCGCATAGAAACCCTGTACTGGATTGTGCGGCACTTGCACGCCAATGGCCGCGGAGTGCTCTTGACAGGGGATCCCGCCTGCCCCTTGGAGCTGAACATCCAGCCTCGGCCTGCTTGAGCCTCGAGTTTCCTGGAGCAAGTGCGGAGAGCAGGCTTGAGTTGGTCAATCTGTACCTCGCCTTAAGCCCTTCCCGGCCAGCCGACCCCCCTGCCTAGAATCGAGCAAGAGTCCACTCCAGGAGGAGACTATGGATCAATCTGCTGCCGTCCTGCCCCTACAAACCCCGAAAGATGTCTCCATCGAAGATATTGAGCAGGAGCTGAACAAGATCTGGTCTTCCAAAGGAGAGAGCGTTGCCGCCCGCGCTGCCACCTTTACCCTGGTGGTGTACGAATCTCTGGACGATGCGCTGTTGCTGCCTTCCCCCACCGTCGAAGCCATCGCCACCCAGAACCCCTGTCGCGTCATTGACCTGCGCGCCAAACGAGAGGGATCCCCAGACGATGCCATCGAGGCCCAGGTGGCCGCCTATTGCCCGGTGACCCGTGAGCAGCGCAGCTCGTTGGTCTGTTGCGAATACATCACCCTGAAAGCGCCCGAATCGGCCTTTGTGCGGGCCTGCAGCACCGTTGCCTCGCTGCTGATCCCCAACTTGCCCACCTTTTTGTGGTGGCAAGGGGATCTGGATTTGAACAGCTTGCTGTTTCAAAAATTGGTGGCTCTGAGCAACCGGGTCATCGTCGATTCACGGGGCTTTGTCAATCCAGAAGAAGATCTGCAGGAAATCCACCTCTTGGTGGGTGAGGGGCGCCACTGTGGGGATCTCAACTGGCGGCGGCTGCTGCCTTGGCAGGAACTCACCGCCCAAGCCTTTGACCCTCCCGACCGGCGGGAGTCCCTATACCTCGTAGATCGCGTGAACCTCGACTACAAAGCCGGCAATCCCTGCCAGGCGTTCCTTTTCCTGGGCTGGCTGGCCGGTCGCCTGGGATGGACTCCCACAGAGCGGGTTCAGGCTCAGGAGCACGATTACCAGATCGACCGTATCCGCTTGCAAACCCAAAGGGGCGGCGAGGTGATGGCAGAACTGGCCGCTGTGCCCTTGGCCTCGGAAATCAGCCAGCCGGGGGATCTCATCGGGCTGCGCCTTACCTCCAGCAACCAAGAAGCCGACGCCTGTACTGTGCTGTGCTCCGAAATCACAGGGTGTATGCGCATGGAAGCCATGGGGGGCGCTCAGAGATGTGTGGTTCGCCAGGTGGCTCCCCTGGAGCAGGATTCCCTCGACACCCTGCTGGCTGCCGAGTTGCAGCGGCTTGGCCCCGACTACCTCTACGAAGAAACCCTAGGGGTGGTGGATCAGATGCTGAAGCTGGGCAAAAGCTGAGATCCGCTTCTGTTTCAAGGCAGCTCCACCGACGTGGGCTTGGAAGCATGGGGCAGTCCCCACCCCAATTTCTCGCGCATAACGCGGAAAAATTCCGGTCGGCGCAGGCGCATCAAATCCGTCCAATAGGGGGCACGTACCACCCGAATCTGGTCTTCCGGCATGATATAGCAGCCGGCATTCCCATCCACCACCAAAACCAGCGGCTGAGGGGTAACGGGGCTAATCCACACCTCCTCCGAATCGGGAAAGACCAAGGCCCGCGAGGCCATGGAATGGGGGCAGATGGGGATCAACTGCAAAACCGGCACCCCCGGTGTGATCACCGGCCCACCCGCCGAGAGGGCATAAGCCGTCGAGCCGGTGGGAGTAGCCAAAATCACTCCGTCGGCAGCCACATCCAGAGGTGAGTGATCCCCGATGGTGATCTCGAAATGGCACATGCTGGTCAAAGGCTCGCGGTGCAGCACCATCTCGTTTAAGCTCAAGACCTCCCAGCGCAATTCCTGCCCTCGGTAGGCTTGCACCAGCAACATGCTGCGGCGATCCAGGGTGTATTCCCCGGCAATGGCGGCGCTGGCTGCCTCCTCTAGATGAGAAAGGTAGGTCTCCGTCAGAAAGCCCAGGTGGCCCGTGTTCACCGCCAACAGGGGGATCCCTTTGGGGGCCAGTTGCCGCGCTGCTGCCAAGACGGTGCCATCTCCCCCCAACACCACTGCAAACTTCATGGTTTGATCAAATCCAGCCGGGGCCAGGCTATCTACTCTGGTCAGGCAGATGGGGCTGTCGGGCTTGGCATAGCCGAGGATACCGCCCCAGTTGGGGGCCACACAGACTTCCCAGCCCTGCTCCTGAAACCAGCGGGCTAGGGTTTCGCTGCTGCGTTTGGCGGCGGGTTTGGCGTCGTTGTAGAGGATCCCGGCTTTGGGCTTGGTCATGGGCAATGGGAAGGCAGAGGTGCCAAAACTCTATCAGTTCTGCAGGCCCTTCTGCTGGCCAGGTGATCCATTCCCCAATTTCTGCGCTCCTCTAGCGGGCCAAGTACCGTTCCAAGCGCCCCTGGAAAAACGACAAGATCAACGTCAGCAGCCAGTACCACAGCGCTGCCACCACCAAAGCCTCAAAAAAATGTTGGCGCGGCAAACCCGCCTGTCGAGCCCGGCCCATCAACTCCTGCAAAGCAATGGCGCTGGCCAGGGCAGTGTCTTTCTGCATGGCGATGAATTGGTTGCCAATGTCCGGTAAGACAATTCGAAAAGCTTGCGGCAGAACAATGCACCATAGGGTTTGCCAAGGCTTAAGCCCTAGGGCATAGGCGGCTTCCCGCTGCCCGACGGGAATGGCTTGGATCCCGGCCCGGAAGATCTCGCTCATGTAGGCGCCATAGTTCAGGCTCAAGGCCAGCACCGCCGAAGTAAACGAGCCGAACACCAGGCCCAGTTGCGGCAAAGCCTGGTAGATGAACAAAAACTGCAGAAATAGAGGTGTGCCTCGCATCAACGAGACATACAGAGCGGAGAGGCTGCTCAGAGGGGCAATCTGGGAGAGGCCCGCCAGTGCCGACAAAAAGGCCAAGGTGGTGGCACAGAGGATGGAGACCAAGGACAGTTGAAAAGTAGTGCCCACCCCTTGCGAGATGAACCACCACCACTCGCGCACAAAGTTGCCGTTGAGACGCAAGGTACGGATGGGGATCCCGGCCAACTCCAACTGTACCCCGCTGAAGGTGAACACCAACAACAGCAGCCACAAAACCAACCACAACCCCTGGGCCACCGGGAACGGGATCCCTTTTCGAATCCGGGGCGGTGGGTAAATGGGCTGCTCCAGTGGGATAGAGTCTTTGCTCACTCAGCTTTTTTCGTCAGATCAATGCCGTAATACCGCTTCGAGAGGGCTGTTAGCGTGCCGTCCGCATGCATGGATTCTAAGATTTCGTTAATTTTGGCTTGCAAGCTCTCGGAAGGGGCAGGGCTGGAGCGATCCAAGGCCACAGCCAAGGCTTCATAGTAGACTGGATTCCCCAGAGTTTTCAGGGGCAGTCCTTCCCGAGTGGCGTTTTCAGCCGTCGGCAAAGCTGTCAAGACTGCATCCAGGCGGGTGCCATCCCCCAGTGCCAAATCCTGCAGAGCCAGGCTATCGGTGTCGTAGATGCGAATGTCCACCCGCGGGGCCGGAACTTGGATGGTCTCTCCTTCCAGAGTGAGGTTGCCCTCCAGGTAAGCTTGGTAGGTGGTGGCGGTGCCCACCCCAACTCGCTTTCCTTCCAAAGCGGCGATATCGGTCAGGGTCGAGGCTTGGTGGACCACGAAGCTGGCGGGGGTGTAGTAGTAGGGAATGGTAAACAGCAGAGCTTTCTGGCGTTCGGCAGTCACGGTCATGGAGCCGACATTGACATCCCAGCGGCCATTCCAAGATCCGGCGGTGATGACATCAAAGTTGATATCCAAAAACTCAGCCTTTACCCCCAAGCGCTTGGCGATCTCGCGCGCCACATCCACGTCAAATCCTTCCCAACTGCCGTCGGGATTGAGGTAGCTCTGAGGCCGGTAATTGGAGTCGGTGGAAATCCGGAGCACCCCCCGCTCTTGAACTTGAGCCAACAAATCGCTACCTTGGGCCAGCAGGGATCCCTGGTGTGTGCCTAGAGCCCAGCATCCGGCCAGGGTCAAGCAAAGGGCTTGTAGGGATCGGCGTCGAGAAACAGACATCGGCAAAACCTCAGATGAAGGTGAAGGGCAAACCCATTGGAATCCATCCAAGCTATCCAAGGCTGTCACAATTCCCGTTGCAAGGTAGTATCACCTGACACTGCCGCTTTGGGTGGCTATTCCCGACTGGGGCGAGCGGGTCGCAATTCTCCAAACATGCTCTAAAAAAGGCAAATCAACTGTCTCAGGATTGAGCTTATGAATCCCAATTGAGATTGAAATATCTCCTCCAGAAAGGCATCCCCTGAGACTTGCGATCAAGACTCGTGCTGTGTTGCCCGGGGGGGCAATTCGTATCCCTCTGTGGGCAACGGAGAATCGACGTTCTGGGTAGCAGAAAACATTTGGCTCGACCCAATGGATCCCCCTTAGCAATTGGGCGGAGAGGATGTCAATATCTTTGGAAGAGAACGGGGTTGAGGGTGGTTATGCAAGCGGTGATCTTGGCGGGTGGGAAAGGAACTCGTTTACGGCCCTTTACCTTTTTGCAACCCAAGCCTTTGTTGCCCCTCCTGGATGTGCCCTTTTTGGAATGGCTGATCGGGCGCTGCCGCCGAGCCGGCTTGACGGATATTTTGCTCAGCGTGGGTTATCTGGGCCAACAAATTGAGGCTGCTCTGGGAGATGGCGCTGCTTTGGGGGTGAAGCTCCGCTACATTCCCGAAGAGACGCCTTTGGATACGGCAGGAGCTTTGGTGCTGGCTCAGCCCTATTTCACCGGGGATCCCTTGGTGGTTTTCAATGCCGACATCCTCACGGATCTGGATTTGCAGGCGTTGATGCAATGTCATGTGCAGAGCAAGGCCATGGCCACCCTCACCCTCGCCCGCGTGGAAGATATCACCGCCTATGGCCTGGTGGAAGTTGGGGAAGGGGGCCAGATCCAATCTTTTCGGGAAAAACCCACCCCTGCAGAAGCCCTCACCCTCACCACCGACACGATCAACGCCGGCACCTATGTCTTGGATCCGGCCATTTTTAAAGACTACCCCAGTGGGGATCCCCTCAGCTTTGAGCGGCGTATCTTCCCCGATTTGCTCAGGCAAGGGCAACGGATGCAAGCTTATCTCCACGCAGGCTACTGGCGGGATCTGGGCACGCCGGCCAGCTACTACCACGGCCAACTGGACATTCTTCTGGGCCGAATGACGGATTTTCCCTTAGAAAATGTGCAGCAACAGGCGCCGGGGATATGGGTGCACAAAACGGCTGAGATCCATCCCAGCGCTCAACTGCACGCCCCCTGCTACATCGGCGCCCACACCCGTTTGGGATCCCAAGCTCAGATTCCGGCAGGCACCATCCTCGGCAGCCACAGTTGGGTGAATGGATCCCTGCAGCCGGGAGCCTACGGGCCGAGAGTCCTGGTAGTGTAGGTTAAGTGCAAGTTAAGTCCACAACCATCCACGACAAAGCCATCAACAGATGGAGTTACCACAAACCGGGGAACGCTGGGATCCCTACCTTGCTGCCGTAGCTGCTCGCTTTAATCGGGAGCTGGAAATTCAACTGGGTCAGCCAGCTTGGCAACTTCCCCCAGACCTGGAGCAACTGCCTTTTTGGCAAGCCCAGCAGCGGGATCACCTGCAAGAACGCCTCGGGATCCCCTTTTGGCAACTGCGTGCCCCCAAAAAACGGGAAGCCTGTTTGGATTTGGGCTGTGGGGTAAGCTTCCTGACCTATCCCTGGAACGATTGGCAAGCCTACTTTTACGGCCATGAGCTGAGCGGTGAGATTGTGCGCTTTATTCGCTCGCGGGCACCCCAGCTTAACTCCAAGCTGTTCAAGTCAATGCAACAGGGATCCGCCCACCATTTGGAAAACTACGAGTCGGAGCAATTTGATCTGGCCATTGCCACCGGATTTTTGTACTACTACCCGATTGAGTACTTCGACGCGGTTTGGGCAGAGTTGATGCGAGTGTTGCGACCGGCTGCACCTGTGATTATTGAAGTGGTCAATCCCGACTCGGTGTGGGCGGAACAATGGGGCCTCATCGAGCTATTCAAAGGCACCGAACCGATTTTCACCCCCCTAACGGAGTGGGAGCGGCGCATCGCAGCCTTGGGGGGCAAAATTCAGAAACAGGCCAGTGGCGAACTGTTCACCACCTATTGGATTCAGCGCAGACCGTGATCTGCTCACAACCGGGAAAGTATCGGAGCATTCGGAGTAGTGGGGTAACCTTTAAGGCTGGGTACTAAGATTAAAAATAAGATAAAGATTAAGATTAAGAAGTGTGATCCCGGACAAGGGATCCACCGCCATCCATGCAAGCCTCCTCTCCCACCTTCCTCTTGGTTGATGGCTACAACATCATCGGAGCTTGGCCCACCCTGAGCCAGTTAGCGCGTCGCTCCCTGATGGAATTGGCCCGTCTGCGCTTGGTGGAATCTTTGGCCAACTATGTGGCCTTCCGAGGCTACCAGGCGACCGTGGTGTACGATGCCTACGCCCAACCCACTCCAGCCCGGCAAGAGCGCTCCCCTTCGGGTATCGAGATCCTGTATACCTCCTATGGCGAGACCGCCGACAGTTGTATTGAACGGCTGTGTGCCCAGTTGCAGAGGGATGGGTGTCGGGTACGGGTGGCTACCTCCGATCGTGTCCAGCAGTTGGTGATTGGCGGCTACAACGCCGAATGGGTCTCGGCAGAACAACTGTGGGATGAAGTGCAGCAGGCCCAGCAGCAGATCCGGCGCGTCCAACCAAAACGGCTATCGAGCAAGCGGGGCATTGATGCCTACTTGGATGCAGATACCCTCTCGCGCCTAAACCGCTGGCGGCTGTCCGGCCAAGATCCCATGCGCTAAATGCCATCGTAGGGAACGGTGGGAGCTCCATACCAAAGATGCTCCTCATCTGGCGAGGCAGTAGGCAACTGCTCCTGTGAAGGATCCGCTACCTCTGCTGGAGCCAGCTCCTGCTCATCTACCAACACCAGCACCCGCACAACTCGATCTTTGGGCAATTGCTCCTGCGCCCGCATGGGCAAAATCAGTTGACCTTGGCTGTCGGTACGAGCCCAGAACTCATGCGCTTCCATGCTGTTTCCCAAAATCATGAGCCAATGAAGGGATCCCCAGGCCGGATCTTAGTGAGGATGATGAATGACCCCAGAAAGCTCCATCTGTTCTTCGTATTCAGATGAGTCGGAGAGGCTGGCCCAGCTTTATAGTTATTTTGATTCAAACTAGGACACTGCGTCAGGGTTGTGGAGCAATAGCGTTGCGGAGCAATAATGCGCGGGGCTAGAGGGCTTGTCTCAGCAGCCCAGGCATCTCACCTAACCTGAAACGGCCATAAGCTCCCACAGCATCTCGGATAAGCTTGCTTCAACAAATCTCAAAAGCCGCTGGCAGGTAGTCAACCAAAGCATAGCTCACCCCTTCCCCAGAGGCCCGACGTTCTATCAGCGCAACATCAAAACGGCAGGACAACTCGGAGAGGTGGGGATGCTGGCTCAAGAAGGCCTGGGCAGCCCGGATCAAGCGTCGCTGCTTGGGGATCCCAACCGCCAAAAGCCCGCCTCGATCCCAGCTACCGGGGCTACGGGTTTTCACCTCTACGAAAATCAGCACATCAGCTTTGTGGGCAACCAGATCCAGCTCGCCCCAAGGGCAGCGCCACCGCTGGGCCAGGATCTGCCAGCCCTGCTGACAGAGATATTGCCGCACCCAGCCCTCGCCGACGTTGCCTGTATTCTGGAGGGAAGCCCTTCTGGGCAAGGGATCCATAAAAAAATCACCAGCGCCCGGCTCTAATGAGCAGAGCCATTGCCGTGATACTTGTCGGTGTCGTAAAAGCCGTTGCGGGTGCCGAAGTAGAAACTTGCCAGAGAGAGGACAAGAGCAACCCCTACCAAGACTAACTTTGCATCCACGTGGTTTTCCCCTGATTTTCTCCTCAACCGTGATCATAATAGCCTGCCGCTCCTTCACAATCCTCTGGTAAGCGATGCGCGGCACTGATATCGGCCAAGGCACAGCAAGTCTTGGGGGATCCCATTGGAGAGCTTTTCTTGAATGCTTGAATGAATGACTCCCACTGGGAGCTCAGCATGCTACCATTCAGACGGAAAGGGAGTAGTCAGGCGGCTTACCGCCCTCTGCATCGACATACTGGCTAAAAACAGCCCGGTGCAAGAGACAAAGCAAGCCCGGCAGGCTGCTTTGGTGACGAGACTTTCACTGAGTTCACGCAGAGGTGAGCTTGGTGAGTCCGTCTGACTTTCCCAGCCTTCACCTCTAGGTGTGAACCGATTCCACACACAAGAGAGGTTGGAGGCTAAACGATGTGGGCTGGTTTTGCGTCAAGTTTGCTGTTGGTTACGGTAGCAGAGTTTGGGGATAAAACCTTTTTTACTCCCCTGATTCTGGCTATGCGACACCCGCGCCGCTGGGTTTTCTTGGGAACGTGGCTGGCTTTGGCCGTGATGACCTTGCTGGCGGTGGTGGCCGGGAAGGTGCTTTTCAAGCTGCTGCCACCCCTGGGCGTGAGAGTGTTATCGGCTGGGGTTTTTGCGGCTTTTGGGCTAAGAATGTTCTGGCAAGCTTGCAAGATGACTCCCCAGCAGGAAAAAGAAGAAGAGGAAGAAGCCCTCAGGCTGGTGGAGCAGGCAGAAGAAAAAGGGGCTGGCCGCGGCGGTGCTTGGGCTGTGGTGTGGGAAGCCTTTAGCTTGACAGCCTTGGCCGAGTTGGGGGATAAAACCCAGATTGCCACCGTCTCCTTGGCGGCCACCCACCCGGGATTGAGTGTATGGGCAGGGGCTACCCTTGGCCATGGGCTGATGGTGGGGCTGGCGGTGGTGGGAGGTCGTTTTTTAGCAGCTCACATCTCTGAACGCGCCGTGCATTGGGTGGGGGGCGGCTTATTTCTGGTGTTTGCGTTGCTGACCGGTTGGGAGTTGGCAGGATGAGGGATCAGCCAAATTCCTGTTCGATGATCCGCCATCGGGCAGTGATCACACCTGGCTCTAGGCTGAGGCGGCTGACGACAAGTTCTAGGGCCTGGTCATCGCGGGTTTGGGTGACCAGCTCTGCTTCGACTTTGACCAGATCGGGCTTGTCCTCCAGGTCTTCGCTGTAGAGGGCGCGCAGTTTGAGATGGGTGGGAGCTATGCCTTGCAAGAGCAAGGCGCGGATGTGGGCCTCTGCTTGGCTTTTGCAGATGAACGAACACTCATAGACCAGTTCCAGTTCTGTGCCTTTCAAAGGCTGCTGGTTGATGCGGTAGCCCAGTGGACGCAGCACAACGTTGGAGATCAACACAGCTCCGGCTCCAATGGCAGCTTGGGGAATGTACCCCGATCCGGCAAAGGCTCCCACCGCGGCTGCACACCAGATGGTGGCGGCGGTGTTCAGGCCACGGACGCTGGCTCCTTCCTTGAGGATCACGCCACCGGCCAAAAAGCCAATCCCCGATACCACTTGGGCCGCAATACGGGTCGGGCTGCTTTCATCAGGGGTGAGAACCGAGAGCATGACAAACAAAGCTGCACCCGTGGCCACCAAGGTGTTGGTGCGTAAGCCGGCCATACGCTGCCGCCACTGTCGCTCCAGGCCAATGAGGGATCCCAGGACAAAGGCAACGGCCAAACGCAAGGTGAAGTCAATCCAGGTCATGCTCCGGTTCTCGTGAAAGGATAAAGTTTAGCCATCCTCATCTGGGATCCCAAGGGCAGTGGCTTCCTGTTGCAAGGTTTGCCAGAGGGCTTCCAGTTGAGCAAAGGCGGATTCTGGGGCCAGCTTACCACCTGTTTCTAAAGCACAGGTTATGCCCACCCGATAGGCATACTGCTGCAGCCGTGACCGAAATTGAGCAGCAGCCAAGGGAGATAGAACTTTCAAGGTCATGGCACACCTCCTCAATAAGATATAGATTTGGACAAATTGAATGGAATGAGAATCTGAGAGACTTCCCTAGCTCGCTGCTTTCGTGGCCCCCCCGGAGGATCCCCTGAGGTCAGGGAAGCCCGGAATGGATTTGCACTGCCCACGGGAATAGCTATAGAGATGGTGGCCTTAAAACTCGACTTCAACGCCCACCAACCAACCTACCAACATGAAATACACCCAGAGTCCGGTGAAGTCTTTAATGGTGGTGATAAAAGGATCCGCTCCCGGAGCGTGGTCAAAGCCCAGCTTTAACATCACCCAGGGCAAAATGGCGCCCAAGATAGCCCCCAACGTGATCACTACGGCCAGAGCCAAGCCCACCGCTAGACCCAATTGTGGGATCCCATTGGGTGCCCCCTGCCAGAAGTAGGCAATCACCCCAGCCGTGGCCCCCAGGATCACACCGATAATGCCACCAATGCTGGCTTCCCGCAGCAAATAGGGGAAAAACTGCCGCACGTTGATGTGGTTCCAGGCCAGGCCACGGGCAAAAATCGTGGTGGATTGGGTACCGACATTACCGCCCATATCCATGACCAAGGGGATGAAAATAGCCGCTGCCGTTACTGCTTGCAACACTTCCTCAAAGGTTTCGATCACTCCCCCCACCAACATGCCGCCAATCAAGGTGATGATTAAAAACGTGATGCGCAGGCGGACGGCATACCAACGGGAGCCTTTAACCAGGCGCTCGCTCCAAACCTTGTCTCGGCTGAGCAAGCTGCCCACCCCTGCTTGGGCCAGAGCGGCGTCGGTGGCTTCTTCTTCCACCAAGTTGATGACATCTTCAAAGGTGATATCTCCCACCAAGCGCCCTTCCGTATCCACCACCGGAATGGCCGGCAAGCCGGAATCTTTGAGCAAACGGGCTGCCTGGAGATCCCGGTCGGTAACCCGAGCAACACTATCCGATCCCTCAATCAGCTCCCGAATGGGCAAATCCGGATCTGCTTTCACGAGGCGCACGGTGCGAACCAAACCTTTGTAGAACCGCTGATCGTCCACCACAAAAATCACATCCAGCTCATCGTCTCCCAGTTGAGAGTCCCGCACGCTGGCCAGAGCAGCCCCGACGGTGAGGGTATCCCGTACCGACAAGTAGCGCAGGTTCATCAGCCGACCGGCACTGCGCTCTGGATAACCCAGCAAGATATTCACTGCTTCCCGAGCTTCTGGGCTGAGGTTGGCAATGAGGCGCTTGGTTACTTTGGCCGGCAACTCCTCAAACAGACGCACCCGCTCATCCGGAGGTAAGGCTTCTACCAGCCGGATCACTTCTGGGCTTTCCATGCTGCGAATGAGATCGGCCTGCTCTTCGGGCCGCAGATACTCAAACACTGCAATGGCTTTGTCTTTTTCCAGCAAGCGGAAAGCCAAAACCCGCTGCCGAGGTGAAATCTCTATCAACTGCTGCACCAGCTCGGCAATGGGAGCGCGGTTGGCCTCTCGCTTGGCGGCTTCCAAGGAAGCAGGGGTTAGGAGATCGCGAAGAATGTTGTGCCGCATGATAAACCTCCGAACGTTGGGGTCAGCCGGGATAAAGAGAACCAGGAGGTCAACAGCCAACCGGTGCTCCGAGGCTCACAGGGAAGCCCTGAAACCCTTGGATGGCCGCGCAGCAAGCCGTAGGTCTAGCGCCAGGCCTCCAAGCCCAGCTTGGATCGCAAGCGCCCAAGCCGATAAAAGGGACTCCAAGGGATCCCCAGGCCTGCGGAAACCCCAAAACCCACAACGGGAAAGTCAAGGGGAATCCCCTCGGAATTACTCCTGATCTCCCCTTTTCTGAACAGGGCTGCACAAACCCATTGCTCAGGTAAGGCTCTGCTCAGCTCATCTGTTCGTCGCCGACTGAGAGAGCCACCCAAGTCAAAAGCTAGCCGGGAAAACTCTCCCACCCCTTCGCGTTGGCGAAACGGGATCCTCTCAAGCGACGACAGAAGCTGTCAGCGGGGAAAAGGAAGACACCAGTAAGAGCCCAATCTTCAAGAACGTGCTCCTCGAAGACCATCCACTGGTGGCTGGCGCTACGACTACCGGAAGCGTCCATGCTGTTGAACGTTTTCCTCCAAAAAGGTTAACCGAAACAACCCGGACAGCCAGAAGAGGATCTCTTCAGCCCCCTTTAGGCTAGTTGCAGGAGTGGGATCCCGTCAACCCTTTTTCTCCAGCTCATCCGGTGAACAATCGGCGGAGCAGCTTGAGGGTAAGATCGGAGTGAGCAGCAATAGCCCCCTCGTGGTTCCTCTCGTCTCGACATTGCCCTCAGCCTGACTCAGCAGAGTCCACACCCCGGTGGCTTGCGACCTTGAGCAACCCACACCCTTCGCCACCTCTGTTTTTTCAGTAGCCTTGCCCCAATGAGCTGCGCGGAGTGGGTCAGCTCTTCCCATCTTCTACAGGCGCCGATGTCCTTGAGCTTATGGCCTCCCTTCCCCTCATTGCCGTGATCTTGGGCACACGGCCCGAAGCCATTAAGCTGGCCCCGGTGATTCAAGCCCTGCGTGCCAGTCCCCATCTGCGCACCGAGCTGATCTTGACCGGACAACATCGGGAAATGGTGGATCAGGTGATGCGGCTATTCGGTCTGCAAGCGGATCGGGATCTGGCGATCATGCGCCCCCGCCAAAGCTTGACAGACATTACCGAAGCCACCTTGCGGGGCCTGGAACTCTACTTTCAAGAGCAACATCCTCAACTGGTTTTGGTGCAGGGAGATACCACCACCGCCTTTGCGGCTGCCTTGGCAGCTTTCTACCACCGCATCCCGGTCGGGCATGTGGAAGCCGGACTGCGCACCGATGATCTCTACAATCCTTTCCCCGAAGAGGCCAATCGCCGCCTGATCTCTCAGTTGGCCAGCCTGCACTTTGCCCCTACCCCCCAAGCCGTTGACAACCTGAAGCGAAGCCACGTGGTGGGATCCATCCATTGCACCGGCAACACCGTCATCGACGCCCTACTGCAGGTGGCCTCCCAAGGGATCCCCTGCCCCATTCCCGGCCTGGACTGGCAGCGCTACCGTGTCCTGCTGGTTACCTTGCACCGACGCGAAAATTGGGGGGATCCCTTAACTGCCATCGGCAAGGCTCTGCTGCAGATTTTGGCCGAGTTTCCCGATACTGCCCTTCTCTTGCCCCTCCATCCCAACCCCTTGGTGCGGGATCCCCTGCAAGCCCTGTTGGGATCCCATGAGCGGGCCTTTCTCACCGAGCCTCTGGACTATCCCCTCTGGGTGAGTGCCATGCAGCGCTGTACCCTCATTCTCAGCGACTCCGGCGGCATTCAAGAAGAAGCCCCTGCCCTGGGCAAACCGGTGCTGGTGCTGAGGCAGACCACCGAACGTCCTGAAGCGATTGCCGCCGGCACCGCCCGCTTGGTGGGCACCCATCCCGAAGGGATCCTGAAGGCAGCCCGAGAATTGCTCACAGACCCGCAAGCTTATGCCCGCATGGCCCAAGCCCAAAACCCCTTTGGCGATGGCACCGCCGCCCGGCAGATTTGCCACATCATCGAGCGGTGGTTTAATCCGCAAAGCCGCTCTGAAAGACTACGCAACACTGGTCGCTTTAGCGGGACGGAGTCCCTACGAAGCTGAACTTTGCCCAGCATGGAGAGGAGAGAGCAAAGAGAAGAGATTTCTTCCTCTCACTCCTCCCTTCTCACTCCTCGCCCCTCGGTACTCAAAAGGCTGGTTGTGAAGGACTGCACGGCCAAGTTCAGTCAGTTCGAGACCCAGTACGTGCCCCCCGACCAGAGACTTGGAGCTTTTGCCCTTCACATAGCCGATTGCTCCGCCCACCAAAAGCAGTGCCCCGTAGACCAGCAAGGTGATTTGTGCGGTCAGCATGATGGGGAAAACCTTGTCCTCTCCGGGCTTAATCCACAAGGATATCGCGAATCAAGGGCAGGCGAATGCTGATGTAGCGGTTGAGAATCGAAGCATCGACACTGCTGAGGGCCTGTTTTTTTTGACAAGCGCTCAGAAGCAGATTCACCAAGTCATCGTCACGCTTTGTGAGCCAATCTGGCCTGCCAATCTCGCTGACCAAAGACCAAAACTGGCGTACCATTTCAGGAGTCATGGCATCCATTTTGTGGAGATAGGGGCTGAACTGCAAAAGAATGGTCTAGGCCATCGATCTGATTCTAGAAAAAAGACGTCATCCACGAGGACAATATTTCGGCTCCGTCACAACTTAGGATAAGATGTCACGCTTTCCCACAAAGCTCAGCAAGCAGTGCCCCTTCCGGCTTTGTGAGGATCTTAGGAGGGTAAACCGGCAACTCCTGACGTGTATCAACATTCATTAGGCGTTAAAAAACGATGATTCCTGTCAAAATCTCGACATCAGCACCAGAAGATCCGCAAGCCCCCTTATCCAAGCTTCCAGATAGGGAGCAGATGCTAGCGCAAGGTGTACTGTAACCCATAGGCTCCTTCCTCTCCCGGCTTATGGGTGTTGGCCCGCAGGGTGTAGGTGCCGGTGCGGGGCAGAAAGGCAATCATGAGAGCATCGGTTCCACCACCTTGGTCATCATCCCAAGCCATGACTTCTCCACTCGGATCCAGCAGTTGCAAGAAGGCATCCAAATCAGAGCTGGTCATGGAAGCGATCAGGATCTGGCCGGCGCGGGCGGCAATGGGGTATTCGTCCATCCAACTGCCATCCTCGGGGTGCTGAAGGGATCCCTCCTGCAGACGGCCCGATAGGCTTTGCTGCCAATCTATCTGGGTGAGGACATAGGTGAGCCGGTAGTTGCCGGTGGATTCGGGCTCAAAGCTGGTGGCCCGCAAGGTGTAGGTGCCTCCCTCCGGCAGACGCACCGCCAACAGGGCATTCACATCTGGGCCAGAGTCATCGTTAAAGCCGATCACCCGCCCTTGGCCGTCCACCAGCTCCAGGTAAGCATCAAAATCTTCGCTCTCTAGGGCCGCAATTAAAATCTGCCCCGGCTCAGCGGTGATGGGGATCCCATCCCAAAAGCTGCCGTACTGGCGACTGACTTCATCTCCCGCCTCCAGCGCTCCCGTCACGGTTTGGCTGCCTCTCCACAGAGCAGAACGGGTCAGCGCAGATCCCACCGGCAAGCCGCTCCCTCCCACCCGATCCAACAGCCGACAGCCGCCAGCCAACCCCAATGCCACCAGAGCCAGAGCCAAACGGGATCCCCAACGGCGAGGAGACACGCAAGAACGGTACAAGCTCAACATCGGAAGGGATCCCTTTCTAAAGAATGGCAACTGTAGACTGATCCTACCCCCTGATTGATTGAGCGAAAAGTTGGTCAGAGACGACAACTTCTGCCAACTTCGTGCTGAGTTTTGAGGTTGTTGGCTTGCCCCTTCCTTGCTGTTTCAGCCGAGAGCAAACTGTTGGCCTACAGGGTTTCCCAAGCTTGCAAGACGGCTTCTAGAGCCAGCCGCCCGTGGCCAAGATGGGTTCCCCCCTGCAAATAGACGGTGTAGGGATCCCGCATCGGCCCATCGGCAGAGAGTTCTGCACTGCTCCCGGCAACAAAGGTGCCTGCTGCCATCACCACCGGGTCTGCATAACCGGGCATCACCTCCGGCACTGGGGTTAGGTAGGAATCCACAGGAGAACTGTTTTGAATCGCTTGGCAGAAAGCCTGCAGCTTTTGCGGGGATCCCAATTGAATGGCCTGGATGATATCGGTGCGAGGAGCTTGAGGCAGAGGCGAGACCGGGTAGCCCAGATCAGAAAACACCTGCGCCGCCAGATGGGCGATCTTCACCGCTTCGGCCACCATCTGCGGGGCCAAGAACAGACCTTGAAACAGAAGGCGGTTGAGATCCAAAGTCGCCCCCCCTTCAGAACCAATGCCCGGAGCCGTCAGCCGACAGGCCGCTTGCTCCACCAGCTCTGCCCGCCCGGCCACATAGCCCCCGGCGGGAACAAGGGTGCCCCCCGGATTTTTGATCAGGGATCCGGCAATCAGATCTGCGCCCACATGGGTTGGCTCCTGGGTTTCCACAAATTCGCCGTAGCAATTGTCCACAAAAACCACAACTTCGGGGTTTTGCGCTTTGACCATTTGGATCATCTCGGCGATCTGGGCAATGGAAAAGCTGGGCCGCCAATCGTAGCCACAGGAGCGCTGAATGTGAACCAAGCGGGTTTGCGGTCTGAGGGCGGTTTTCAGGGCCTGCCAATCGACAGTTCCCTCCCGCAAATCCAACTGGCGGTAACCGATGCCAAACTCCCGTAGGGATCCCCGCCCGGAGCCCCGCAGACCGATGACCTCTTCAAGGGTGTCGTAAGGGGGGCCGGTAATCGCCAGCAGCTCATCCCCCGGACGCAGCACCCCAAACAAAGCACAGGCAATGGCATGGGTACCAGACACCATCTGCAGCCGCACCACTGCTGCCTCACAGCCCATAATCTGGGCAAACACCCGATCCAAAACCTGCCGCCCCTGGTCGTCGTGGCCATACCCCGACACCCCGGCAAAGTGATGGGATCCCACCCGCTGGTCGCGAAAGGCCCGCAGCACCCGCGCCAGGTTCTCTCTGAGGGTCTTCTCCACCGCCTGAAACTGCTCCTGTAGAGCCTCTTCTGCTCTGTCTAAAAGCTCTGCCGCCTTCAACGGGATCCCTCCGCCCACACCGTCTGCCTCACCTTTCGCACACCAAGGCGATTCCGAGAGTAGCATTTTAGCCACCCCCAAAAGAGCTGGTCTTTTCCCCCCAGCTTCCCAATAAGACTGCGCCGGCAGAACGGAGTTCCAACTTCTTATGTAGCTCTCCGAATAGAAACCTTACGGCATGGAACAGCGGACAACAGGCTTGCCAAAGCCAATACCAACAGCGACAATACCCCTCAAATTGAAAGCCCCATATTGATAAAAAGCTTAATTTATGTCAATATCCCTTCATTTTTCCTATCAAGCGCCATCCAATCGAGATTCTGCTAAGCTGTGGAGTAACACCAACATACGGTAAGCGGAGAACTGGAGCATTTGGATTGCCGAGTTATGGGCAGTCCGGCGTGGGTTTGGTTTCTCAAAAGCAGGTCAGAGTTAGAGACGTTGTTTAATCAACTTAAAATCCAGCTTGGAAAGCTTTTTAGTAGGCTGGATCTGTCTATGGGTTTGATGATAGATTTGTCTTTTGGGTTAACCCATTGACCTGGGAACTTGCGACTTAAGCTCGAAAGAACTTTTCCCAAAAGCACCCAATACGGCCAACTAGGAGTCTATGTCTTGCATAACAGGGATCCCGCTTATCCGCAAAACTCCCAAGATTTGGGAAAAATCAGGAATTCAAGATCTCCTTAAACATTAAGAGAGCCTAAATTTATTCTTAACCTCTGGCAGAGATCCCAGAGAGAGATGTTAACTTAGACTTAACCCAAGAGGTTAGTGCCACTCCCAAAGCCGATCTGCTCACCCTTGATGACAGGGCTTCGTTTTTGCAAATTAAAGGGCTGAGGTCGCCCGTGAGCTGGGGTCGCTTTCGAAAGCCAGAGGGATCCCAGGTGGGGGTGAGGCGCTATCTCAGGTATAAACCGACATGACTGGGAGAGTCCTCATGACTAAGCTTGTGATCCAAGGGAAAAACGTCGAGATTACCGACGCCATCCGCAGCTACGTTCAAGAAAAAATTGAGCGTGCTGTCAGTCATTTTGCCCAGATCACCAGTGAGGTTGATGTCAATCTATCGGTAGCCCGCAACCCCCGTATCAGTGCCAGCCAATCTGCCGAAGTGACCGTCTACGCCAATGGCACCGTGATCCGGGCGGAAGAAAGCAGCGAAAACCTCTATGCCAGCATCGACCGTGTGGCCGACAAGCTGGCCCGCAAGTTGCGCAAATACAAAGAACGGAACGGCATTCACCGCGTCCGCCACACCCCCAAAACCTCCGTGGCAGTGGCCCAGCAGCCCGTCACCGATCCGCTAAATACGGAACGGCAAGCGGAGTTACCCGCAGAGGTGGTGCGCACCAAATACTTCGCCATGCCACCCATGACGGTTCAGGAAGCGTTGCACCAGTTGGAGCTGGTGGATCACGACTTCTACGTTTTCCGCAATATCGAAAATGGCGAGATCAACGTTATCTACGTCCGCAACCATGGCGGCTATGGCCTGATCCGCCCCCGCTAAGGCTTGGTGAAGATGCGTGGTGAGCTCTCCTCCCAACTTACTTCTCCAGGATCCAGCGGCACTTTCTATCTGTTGCTACAGCTCACCGATTCTGCCCTGCCGATTGGGGCTTATTCCCACTCCTGGGGCTTGGAAGCTGCCGTTCAAGCGGGGCAACTTCGGGATCGGGCCAGGGTGCAGCAATATCTGCTGGGGGTTTTACACATGGGCCTAGCCCCCACCGAGGGCAGAGCCTGTGCCTTGGCCCATCGTCTGTCCCGATTGGGAGCCGAGTCAGGAGTG
This sequence comes from Synechococcus sp. W55.1, assembly GCF_047461655.1. NCBI lineage: Bacteria > Bacillati > Cyanobacteriota > Cyanophyceae > Synechococcales > Synechococcaceae > Synechococcus > Synechococcus sp. W55.1. Next base: position 706 of record NZ_JANSHN010000028.1, on the reverse strand, counting down.
GAGAAACTGCAGCAGCAACTGCAAGCAACCCGTTGGGCGGCAGAACCGCGCCAAGCCAGCCTAGATTTGGGGAAACGCCTAGCTCAACTGGCAGAACGCACCTGGGGAATCTCTGTCCCCAAGGCAGAGGGGGATCCACTGCATCATTCCGTGGTGTTTGGCTGGATCTGCGCTCAGGCGGGCATTGGGTTGGAAGATACCCTGCGTGCCTTCTTGTTCTCCTCCCTCACTGGGTTGGTCTCGGCGGCAGTGCGCTTGGTGCCTTTGGGGCATACCGAGGGGCAAAGCCTGCTGGCCCAATTGTATGAGCCGATCGAGGCAGTGGTGCATCAGGAGATTCTGCCGGTCATGAAGCGAGCCGAAAGGCCAAACCTCTCCCTCGGCTGGCCGCCCCTAAGCAGCTTCACCCCTCTACAAGAACGGGATTGTCAAGCCCACCAACACCTCTATTCCCGCCTTTTTCAATCGTAAACTACCCACACTCATGCTGATGCAAAGCGCTCCGCGCCGCTCAAGCGAAAGAGTGCGGGCTTTCAGTAGCCCTGAGCTTGTTTCGCTCGGCAGAACAAAACAAGCCCGGACCTCCAGGCTGGTTTACGGCAGCCCCCAAGAGCGCAATTACGTTTGCACCATTCCAGTCCGCATCCCCTTCCCATCCACAGTGCCCACACTTAAACTGCTTCCCACTGCGATAGGATTGCGCAGG
>NZ_JANSHN010000027.1:0-40920 GCF_047461655.1 Synechococcus sp. W55.1 | reverse complement strand
GCTGTGCCGTTGAGGAGCTTGGCTTCGAGGACGCGCATGAGCCTACTTTATCAAAGGTCTAGCAAGATAAAAGCCGCTCTTGTCGCGTCAGCGGGCCGTAGGCCTTAGGGCGGGGCTTTAAACCCAGTTTTCTTGGTAACTGCAAGGATTGACAATAGAGATCGCCGGTACGTTCCAGATGACCTTGAAGTAGCGATGCGCTTTTTGGACTCCGACCCATGCCCGAACAATCGGATCCCCTCACCCGCAGCTTGATTGCCCTGATCCGGGGTTACCAGGTCGGCATTTCTCCTTGGCTGCCACCTGCTTGTCGCTATTACCCCACCTGCTCTCAGTACACCTTGGAAGCGGTGCGGCGCTACGGTGCCCTACGAGGGGGTTGGCTGGGGATCCGTCGCCTCTGTCGCTGTCATCCCTGGCACCCAGGGGGCTACGATCCGGTTCCCGATTTGCCGGGATCCGCGCCGACCCAGAAACCATTCCGCTAGCCGGACTCAGGAGACATTTAGGTCGATTGTGGGTAGCAGGCCACAACCTCGATTTCTACTCGGGCATTGAGGGGCAGGCGAGCCACCTGCACGCAAGAGCGGGCCGGAGCCGGATCGGTGGCAAAAAACTCTCGATAAACCTCGTTCATGGCCGCAAAATCCTCCATATCGGCCAGGAAAACCGTTGTCTTCACCACCTGGGAGAGAGTGGTGCCCCCCGCTTCCAGCACCGCCTGCACGTTCAGCAATGCCTGCCGAGTTTGAGAAACAATGTCCTCCCCCACCAGTTTGCCGGTTTTGGGATCCAGGCCCACCTGCCCGGCAGTAAACAGGAATGGCCCCAGAGCAGCAACACCCTGGCTGTAGGGGCCGACAGGAGCGGGGGCAGCTTCGGTTTGCACGCCACAAAGACATGGCCCAGGCCGATCCCGGTAGTGGCCGATCTCTGGCTGGGCCGGCTTCGTCTGCTCCATAGAGGTTTGCCCAACTCTGTCGCTACGCTACCACAGGTGGATCGCCAAAAAGCGGGGCCAAGAATGCCAAGATGAACTCGTTGAGAGGGAGAGGGATCCATGCCGTTGATCAAGCTGCAAACGTCTGTGCAACCAGAAGCCGCCGCGGTAGGGGAACTGCTCAAGGTGCTGTCTGCTGCTCTATCTGAACAGTTGGGCAAGTCGGAAGCCTACGTGATGACTGCCTTTGAAGGTGGGATCCCGATGACCTTTGCCGGCAGTGGGGATCCCTGTTGCTACGTGGAAATCAAGAGTATCGGGCAATTTTCCGCCCAACAAACCCGGGCCATGAGCGAGTTTTTTTGTGGCACCATCGAGGCCCGATTGGGGATCCCCAAGAAGAGGATTTACATTGAGTTCAGCGATGCCAAAGGCTATCTTTGGGGATGGAATGGCACGACTTTCGGGTAAAGATGCTTCCCCCACTCTGAGAGCTGTTTACTCCAGCTTGCTCCAGCTCACCTCACAGGCACTTTACTAGGAGTTTGGCCAATGGAAGAGCTGCCTCAACCCAGCACAAACCCTCAAAAGCAGCGGATTTTGCTCAAGCTTGCTGCGGTTTTGGGCTCGGCCATCTTTATCTTTTGGGCAGCACATCGATTGGGATTTTTTGGGGTTATTCAAGACTGGCTCACCGGGGCTCTGGCTTGGATGGAAAGCTTGGGGCCGCTGGGGCCGATCCTCTTCATTGCCATTTACATTGTGGCGACGGTGCTGCTTTTACCGGCTTCGGTGCTGACCTTGGGGGCAGGAGCTGTGTTCGGGGTGGTGGCCGGAACTGTGTATGTGCTAATCGGGGCAACCATTGGAGCGAATTTGGCCTTTTTCATCGGGCGCTACTTGGCGCGGGAACAGGTGGCGAAATGGATTGAGGGAAATGCCAAGTTTGCGGCCATCGACCGAGCAGTGGGACGTGAGGGATGGAAAATAGTCAGCCTGATTCGGCTGTCGCCTGCGTTTCCCTTCAATGTGCTCAACTACGCCCTAGGGCTGACCCGAATTTCTTTTCTGGATAACTTGTTGGGCACTGCCGGGATCGTGCCGGGCACTTTTATGTATGTGTACATCGGCTCATTGGCGGGATCCCTGGCCAACATGGAAGGCAGGGAGTTGGATCCTCAGGCTCAAACCGCCCAATGGGTCGTTCGCCTCGTGGGGCTCATCGCCACCGTAGCTGCTACCCTCTACGTCACTCGCGTTGCCCGCCAAGCCCTACAAGAAGCGGTGGAGCCTGTTTAGGGGATTTAAGTTGGGTCGAAGATTCAGCGTGTGGAAGGCACCGGGTTGAGAACACTCACCGTTGGGCAGAGGCTTAGCCAACAACTTGGCAGAGGGTTTCCTGCCTCTCTCGGTCTTGTTCGGCCAGCTCCTGGATGGCCTGTTGGTACACTTGGGCAGGCGTGGATCCCTGGTTGACTTGTTTCAGCCAGCGTTGGGCCTCATTGCCCTGGTGGAGCAGGGTTTGCAAGGGAGCTAGAAAACAGCCTAAGCCTTGAGGTTGGCCAATGCGCCAAGCTTCGGTCAGCAGCTCTTCGATCCACTCTTGGGCCGCCCGTTCCCGGCCTGTCTGCCAATCGACCAAACGAGATTGCAGCGATTCTCGGGCAGCAGCCTGCTCGTTGGCCTCGCAAAGGCTCTCCAGCTCTGTCGGGGTAAAGGGCCCCCGCAAGGGATCCAGCGCTTCCGGCTGGGCCAGCAACTGCCAGAGACGGGCTTCCACCAAGGCGGTAATCGCCAGAACCATCACCGGATCCCCCACCAGATCGCAAATGCGCAGCTCCACCCGGTTGAGATGGTAGGGCCGATCCGGGCCGTTGGGCCGTACCGAAGCCCAGAGGTGGCGCACATTCTGCATGGTGCCCAGGGCTAGCTGCTCCTGGATCCAGGCGATGTAGTGGGCATGATCCCGGAAGAAGGGCACCTGGGCCGGCGTTTTGGGGAACACCTGCCAACGGCTGGAGTGGGATCCCGTCACCCGTCCGTCCAGAAAAGGGGAGGAAGCGCTCAGGGCCAGGTAGAGAGATGCTTCCACCCGCAACAGTCGGCAAGCCCGGAAGATAGCCTCGGTATCCGGCAGGCCGACATTGATGTGAATGCTGGCGGTTACCACCCGCGTGCCGTAGGTGCGTTCGATGTAGTCGTGGTAGGGGTTGCCGGGATCCGACCGCTCGAAGTGATCGCTGCCGCCCAAAGCCAGCGTACTCCCCGGCAGAAGGGTGTAAGGGCCAAGACGGCGCAAAAATTGCCGCAACTGCAGGCGAGGTCGCAGCAGAGCGCAGAGCAGGTCTTCGTAGCGGCGGAGAGGGGGGGTGATGTACTCCACATTGCGCCGATCCGGCTCCCGCACAAACCCCGGCAAAGCTTGGCAAATGCGATCCGATAGACCCACCACTTCCCCGGCGGCGGTGCCGGTGTACATTTCCACCTCAAAGCCCTTGGTCAACAGCACAGGCCAGCCTCCAGCCGCAGCCTCACCAGTCTAACCTTTCTCTTCTCCCCTCATTGTCCTGGGGTTTGGCAGGGAATTGGCCGATGGTAGGGAAGTTTCTCGACCTGTTTTAGGATGTCCCTGTAAAGCAGTTTCGGGAAGAGACAGAGTGGGGGATCCCATCTACATCCTGGGAGCGGGGCCGGCAGGCATGGCGGCTGCCTATCGCTTGAACCAACTGGGTTTTTCCGTAGTGGTGGTAGAACGAGAGGAGAAGGTCGGGGGTTTGGCCAAAAGTATTCAGTATCAGGGGTTTATCTTGGACTATGGCCCGCACCGTTTTTTCACTAAAATCCTGCCGGTGCGAGAGTTGTGGAATCAGGTTTTGGAATCCGAGCAAGTAACCGTCCGACGGCTCACCCGCATCTATTACCGCAAGCAGTATTTTCAGTACCCCATTCAGGCCTGGGAAGTCCTGCGCAAAGTGGGTTGGTGGGAAAGCCTGCACATTGTCCTTTCCTATCTCTGGGCACAATTAATTCCGCGACCAGCTCCCCAGAACTTTGCCGACTGGGTCAAAGGCAAGTTCGGCACCCGACTCTTTCAAATGTTCTTTGAAGGATATACGGAAAAGCTTTGGGGGATCCCTTGTACCGAGATCAGTGCTGATTGGGCTGCCCAGCGCATCAAAGGTCTCAGCCTTGGGCAAGCCATCCAAAAGGCCTTGGGGTGGAATCGAAGCTTGGCCAAGTCTCTGATCGACCAGTTTCAGTTTCCTCGTCTGGGATCCGGGCAGCTCTATGAAAAAATGCAGGAGTATTTGCTTGCCGAGGGACAAAAAGTCCTGCTCAACACAGAAGTAGTCACCCTCAGACATCGGGGATCCCAAGTTGTCGAGCTGCAACTGCGCAATCTTCAGGATGGAAGTGAAACTTGGGTCTCCCCCTCCCACGTCATTTCCTCGATCCCTCTGACGGTGTTGGTGCAGAGCCTGCGGAAATTGCCTCCCCCCCAAGTGCTGCAGGCAGCCCGCAATCTCAGATTTCGCAATACTGTCTTGGTTTACTTGATTGTGCAGGGATCCCAGCTCTTCCCCGATAACTGGCTGTATATCAACGATCCAACGGTGGGGGTGGGACGGGTGACCAACTTCGCCAATTGGTCTCCGGCCATGTTGCCCAACCAAGAGCAAACCCCCTTGTGCTGTGAGTATTGGTGCAACTTTGGGGATCCCTTGTGGCAAGCTCCTGAGGAGGAATTGCTGGCTTTGGCCGAGAAGGAGCTGCGTCAAATTGGCCTGCTTCACGATCAAAAGATCTACAGTGGCTTTGTGGTGCGCCTGCCCCGCACTTATCCCATCTATACCGGTAGCTATAAAGAAGATTTAGCCATTTTGCAGGAGTATCTCAGCCAGTTTGAAAATCTACAAGTGGTGGGCCGCTACGGCTCATTTAAATACAACAACCAAGATCACAGTTTACTGATGGGCTTGCTGGCGGCTGAGAACATTCTCCGACCCGGTAGTCACAATCTCTGGCAGGTGAACTCCGACGACGATTACCAAGAAGAAATCAAAGTGCCATCTTCACCCTTAACGATTCAGCGATGAGCTTTCCTCTCAGTCATCTGTTGCAGCGAGGTCGGCAGTACCTTGCCCCTTTCTTAGGGCAAATCTTGTTGCCCAGTTTGGCCTTGACAGTGCTGCAGATCTTTATGATCTCCCTCTGGAGTGAGGAGAGCGATTATGTTTCCATCTTCAAGGGCCTAACTCAGTGGGATAGCCATTGGTATCTCGGCATCACGCGGCGAGGGTACCAGTTTGTGGGCTTTGACAAGATTGCCTATGAGCAGAGCAACGTGGCTTTTTTCCCCGGCTATCCCCTGGCGGTGGCCGGAATCAGCCGCCTTTTGAGAGTTGACCCTGAACTGGGGCTTTACCTAACTGCTCAGCTCTTTTGCTGGCTGATGTGGGTTTACCTTTTCCTGTTTTACCGCAGGTGGCAAGTCTCCCCGCTCTGGCAAATTTTGGCGAGCTTGATTATTTTCATCTATCCCACCAGCTTCTATCTGTGCGTAGGCTACAGCGAATCTTTGTTTATGGCCAGCCTGTTGGGCTTTTTCTACTGGTCAGTTTATTTGGACTCCCCTCGGCGAATGCTCTTAGCTGGGATCCACGGCCTCGCTATGAGTGCTACTCGTATTTTGGGTTTGCCGCTGGCATTGATCCCTTTTCTGAATCTTTTGAATCCGGTGAAGAGAGCTGGATTCCGCTGTTGGTTTTGGACAGGTATTGTAGTGAGCTTGGCTCTGTTGGGTGGCCTGGGCTTTTTCCTCTATTGTCAGCTTCGCTTTGGCCGCTGGGATCTCTACATGGAAATGCAGTCCTATCTTGGCCCCAGTTCTCCCAATTACCTGGCCATTCTTCAAGCTCACACTTATACCCACCTCTTTTCCCCTGGCTATTGGCAGTCCCTATTCTCTTCTTCTGCTGCTTTGAGAGATGGAGGATGGGGAATTTCTGCCAGTCAACTGTTTGTCCCTCTCACCTTGGGATCCCTGCTTGTTACAGACTTGATGGATGCGGCAGGAGTTATGGTGGGTAAAAGCCAATGTTGGCGGGAGCGGTTGGGATTTCACCTGGCTGCTTGGGCCATGTTTTACATCGCTGCGGCTGCCATGAGTTCCCTGGGCCAGCGAAGCATGAGCCGCTATTGCCTGCCGGTTCACATCGTGCAGGTGCTGGCGTTGGTGCATTGGGCCAAACACACCGATTTCAGCTTCATCCCCCAGCGGATGCGGCCCTATCTTGGTGTCGCCTTGAAGCTGGGATATGGGCTGCTGGCTTTCATTTTTTTTGCCCTAAACCAAATCCTCACTTGGCGCTACGCCCAACATCTTTGGGTAGCTTGAACCGGCTTGGCTGGGGATAGGATGTGAGGGATCCCAACTTCTCACCGGCTGAGAGCTGTGGCCTTCTCTTCTCCCCGCAAGTCTCCCCGTCAAAACTCAGCCCCGCGTGTCGCTCAGACCCTTGAGCCCGCCAAAATTTACCCCTGCCCGTGCTGCCATCAAGGTCAGTTGCGCCTGATCACCCTAACCGAAGCCTTTGGGTGTAGCCGTTGCCAGCATATTTTTGCCATTACCCCCGACCGCCTGTACATCGAGCAACTGGCCGTTTCTTATCCCTATCGCAAAATGTGGTTCTGGAACGGCTACCAATGGGTGTTGCGGCGGGAAAACACCCTACAGGGATCCGCGCTCTTGGGCCTCACCCTCAGCTTGGGCATCGTTTTGGTGATTGGGTTTATCGGCGCGGTGCTCTTCCCGACCCAAACCCAGTTGCTCAGTTGGTTCATGATTCTCGGCTTGTTGCTAACGCTGCTGATGGTAACGGCGATCCTGCTGCTGCGGCGGCCCTGAGGTGAGTGAGATTTTCTCCAGCGACTGGTCTCCAGAATTGGCAGCCCCAGCACTTGTGGATCCAACCATTTCTTGTTAGCAGTGGTCTGGAGAACGCAGCGGGTCTGTCTCTAATGGGCTAGGCGGGAGAAGTTCAAGTGACAGATTTCGGTTCAGACTTTGACTTAGGTACCACTCTGCGACAGGTACGCCGTTTGCTACCCCAACTGCAGCGGTTGAGCAGCCAAATCAAGCGCCAGGCCCTGCTGGCTCTCTCGCGGTGTTTGCTGGAGCGCTCCGATCTGCTGCTGGAAGCCAATACCCTTGACCTGGAAAGTTGCCGCGAGCAAACCGTACCGGAGTGGATCCTCAACGGCCTGAAGCTCACCCCCGAGCGCCTACAGCGATCCGCCCAGTTGCTGACTCTCCTGGCCCAGCAGCCGGATCCCATTGGCAAGCTGGAGAAGGGGTACCGCCAGGAGAACGGCCTGTTTATTGGCCGCTACCGCGTTCCATTGGGGTTGATCGCTCTGGTCTATGAAATCTACCCCGAGTTTGCCCTAAATGGCATTGGCATGTGCTTAAAAGCGGGAAACGGCGTGATTTTGGCCAGCAGCGGTCCCATCCAGAAAACTCACCAGGCTATGGTCAACCTGTTGGCAGAGACGGCTTATGAGCACGGGATCCCGGAAGGGGCCATTCAAACCTTGCCCGCCCAAGACCGAACCGCAGATCCCCAAGTAGATTCCCCACTATTGCCGTTGTTACAGCAAACCCGCTACCTAGACCTGGTGATTCCCTGCGGTCGCCCCGGATGGGTGGAGTTCCTGTTGCAGGCCAGCAAAGTGCCGACTCTGGCCACCCATTTGGGCTACGGCCACATCTATCTGGATCGCACTGCCCCTTGGCCCTTGGTCAAATCGGCTTTGTTGGATCCCCTGGCCCAGTACGGCTCAGAAGGGATCCCTATCTATCAGCCCCTCACCCTTTGGCTGCTGATCCACACCGATTGGGCCGCCAACCATCTGACCGCCTTGGTGGAGGACTTGCTGGGTCACGGGATCGCTGTACAGGCAGCAGCACCCATCCTAGAGCAGTTCCCGCAGCTCCAGCCGCTTGGGGAAGGCTTTGACTCGACAGAACGACCTCATCTGCGCCTGCAGCCCATTGCCGACCTGACGGAGGCGATCGCCTGGATCAACAAAAATGGTTGCCGTCAATCGGAGACGATCCTCACCGATAGCCAATCGGCGGCCCAACGCTTTCTCCAAGAGGTGGATGCCGCCCTGATCCACATCAACACTTCCCCCCTCTCAGCAGGTCGGGGAGCTGGGATCCCCACGTTGGGAGCGTTTCGCGACCTGTCTTTGGGCATTTCTACTCAGCGGCTGCACGTGCGCGGGCCCATCGACGTGGAAGCTTTGACAACGGTGAAGGTGGTGGCTCAGGGTGACCTGTAGAGCTGGAAGGTTGGTCGGCCCGCCCAAGGACCCAAGAGCTGCGATGAGGCTGGAGAAGAATAAGAATAGTAAAGAATAGATCGACATCAGCTCACCATCCAACCGAGCCCAAAGGGAGGACTTTTTTGGGGATCGACCTTCGCAGTTACGTGTTTTTGGATCGGCTGCAGCCCCAGTATGCCGCTTATCTGGGCACAGTGGCCTACGGCTTTTTGCCCCTGCCCGGGGACACTTCCCTGTGGATCGAGATCTCTCCCGGCATTGAGATCAACCGCGTCATGGATGTGGCGCTCAAGGCCACTTCCGTTAGGCCGGGGCTGCAGGTGGTGGAGCGGCTCTACGGCCTTTTGGAGGTACACTCCAGCAACCAAGGGGACACCCGCACGGCTGGCCGCGCCATTTTGTCTGCCTTGGGGGTGAGCGAACAGGAGCGCCTCAAACCACGCATCATCTCCAGCCAGATCATCCGCAACATTGATCCCCACCAAACCCAGTTGATTAACCGTTCCCGCCGTGGCCAAATGCTCCTGGCCGGCCAAACCCTCTATATCCTGGAGGTGCAACCGGCAGGCTATGCCCCCCTGGCTGCCAACGAGGCAGAAAAATCTGCCCAGATCAACATCCTGGAGGTGATGCCTTTCGGTAGCTTTGGCCGCGTGTACTTGGGAGGGGAAGAGCGAGATATTCTGGCCGCCTGCCGTGCTGCTGAAGCCGTCTTGGCGGGGGTTTCCGGTCGGGAGCCCCTCTTGTTGCCTGAGGAGGTGTAGCCAATGGCAGACTCCGATCCCAAGCCAAGATCGCCCCTGTCGCAGCGGCGGGATCCCTCTTCAGCGGAGCAAGTGAGGCTCTTGACGGAGCTGGCCGCTCCCTATCGCAGCTTGCGGCGCTTCATCTACCTGGCAGCGGGCTTCTCGGCCACCATTGGGGCGTTTGTGTTTTTCTTTCAGGCCCTGGCGGGGCGAGACTTAAGCACCACCTTGCCCAGCTTGGCCTTGCAGTTGGGGATCCTGGCCGGCGCCATCGGCCTAAACAGGCTGGAAAACCGCTCTCACCAGAAGGTGATCAGACAGGTCAAACAACGCTTGGGCATGCAGCAAGACTCCCAGGAGCCCCAACGGTCGGCGGACAGTTAGCCCGCCCATTCCCCGCAGCCCCTTTCTCAATCCAGATCAAAGTCATCATCATCCGCGTCAGCACTGCGCAGATAGCGGCGCTGAGTTTGGCGAGCGGGATCCCCTTGTGACCACTTTTGGACAATTTGGACACCCAGAAAGGTCAGAAAGGCCCCCAAAGCCACAAACGTGAGAAGTGGGATCGCCAGGATCACCACTGCGCCCAGGACATAGATAGCCACCTTGGGCAGAGACGGATCCACCCCCCAGCGGCGGCTGCGCACCCAATCGGTGAGCTGCTGATCCCATTGGCGCAGGCGAGGCCTGTTCTCCTCGAAGATCTCCAGCAAAATCGGCCCCAGACGACGCAGATTGCCCTGAGTTTGCCTTCGCCAATCCTGCACCGAACGCCCCATGTTCAGGATCCCTTGTCCTGTGATCTTCAGGCCGATCCTAGCCCAACCCTAGCAACCTTCCCATCAGCTCAGAGGACGACCCCACCGGATGTAAATTTGTTTGAACATTTGGATCGGAGATTTTGGAGGCTTCCCAGGACTACAGTACACTGAGGGCACTGGCGCAGCGATGTTGCTGCCATGCCGATTCGGTAAACCTTTTTTAACTTTTCAACCTGCTCGACTGGAGAACGCTAATGGCTCACTCGGTCAAGATCTACGACACCTGCATCGGCTGCACTCAGTGTGTGCGGGCTTGTCCCACCGACGTGTTGGAGATGGTGCCCTGGAAGGGAAAAAACAAAGCTGGGATGATCGCGGCTGCCCCCCGCACCGAAGACTGTGTTGGCTGCAAACGCTGTGAAACCGCTTGCCCTACCGACTTCCTGAGCATCCGGGTCTACCTTGGCCCCGAAACCACCCGCAGCATGGGCTTGGCCTACTGAGTTGCTGGGGGCTGGTTGCATCCTGATTTGCAATTGCCTATAAATTACTGGCAAAAGCTTCACCGAGAGTTTGGCGTGCAAGCCCCGGCATTGATGCCTGGGAAAGAGTCGTCATCAAGCTTAACCAAAAAACTGGGTTTAAAGCCCCGTCCTTCCAGGGCGGCTTTGCACTATGCTGCCTGTAGCGGCGGGGTAGTCAACCGCTCTTGCCTAACGCCTGCTGTCCGCAAGTCCCCCCTTCGGGGGGATTCATAGAAAGCAAATTCGAAAGCATTTGAAAAGCCAAGTAGCTTTTGGAACGTTCCGCTCGTAGGGCTTCCTGCACCAACTGTTCTCTGGTGGTGTGGTTGAGTAGCTCTTTCAGACTATCGGGGGTCATCAGAGATTGGATCCCAGTTAACCGCCGGCCATTAAGCGGTTTCTGACCCTTTCTACCTCCCAACCGACCTGGAAACCTAGAAGTGGAGATCCCAAACGGGGAAAAACCCCACCAGCAGCTCCACGATCACCAAAGCCGGTAGCAAGTTGGCCACCCGCAGGCGGGCCAGGCCGAGCAGGTTGAGGCCAATGCCCAAGATCAGGATCCCACCGGTGGCCTCCAAGGCAGCGATCAGGTCTGGGCGCAACAGAGGCTGCAACTGCCGCGCCAACAAAGCCACTCCCCCCTGAACCAGGAGCACCGGCACCGCAGAAAATAGGGTGCCCCAGCCAAGGCTGGCGGTGAAGGCGAGGGTGGCGATCCCGTCCAAAGCGGCTTTCACCAACAACAGCGAGGGATCCCCCAATCCATCCTGGATGGATCCCAGCAGGGTCATGGGGCCGACCACAAACAGGATGCTGGTGGTGACGAAGGCATGGGTAATCGGGTTGGGGCCCAGCCAACGGCTTACCTGCTTTTCCAGGGCCTGGCCAATCCGCTCAAAAGCAGCCTCGATGTCAATCCACTCCCCCAGCACAGCTCCTGACATCAGAGCAACCAAAACCGTTACCGCTTGGGCGGCACTGCCGAGGGTGAGGGCCATTTGGATCCCTAAGACCAGCACCAGGGATCCCATGGCTTGCAAAAGGGTTTGGCTCATTCGCTGGGGCAGGCGGCTACCTACTCCCCAACCAAGGCCGCTCCCCGCCAAGATGGCGAGGGTATTGACGAGAGTGCCGGTGCCGGGAGGAGCCATAGACTTTTTAGCGCCCAGACTTTCCACTCTCAGTTTCCGATAAAGACCTGTCCCAAGCCTGCGCGGAAGCACCTATGCAGATTCAGCTATTCCCGCTGCCAATCCTGGCTATACTGAGGACACGCCTACCTGATCAGATGGGGGCTTTCACTCCACGAAGACATCCGATGAGCTTTTGGAAGGGCCTGTTCGGGGCAGCAGGGGCCGCTTCGACGAAAGAGTTGGCGCAAAAAACGACGGCCAAAGCTGGTCATGTTGCCGCGCAGCGCAGTCGCGACCGTCAGGAAGTGGTGGCGGTACAGGGCGAGTCCATCCTGTTCAGCTTGGATCCCAACTTGGATCTGTACGAGCTGGAGGAGCTCTGCGATGCGGTGGGATGGTCGCGTCGTCCCATTCCCAAGGTGAGAAAAGCCCTGCAGCACAGCTTTTTGGTGGTGTCGATGTGGCAGCAGCGGGGCAGCTATCGTCGCCTCATCGGCTTTGCCCGGGCAACGTCCGACCACGCCTTCAATGCCACCATTTGGGACGTGGTGGTTCATCCCGATTTCCAGGGCAAGGGTCTGGGCAAGCGGCTGATGGAAAAGGTGATCCAAGAGCTGCGCGCCCAAGACATCAGCAACATCACCCTTTTTGCCGATCAAGGGGTGGTCAGCTTTTACGAGCGGCTGGGCTTCACCCCCGACCCCGAGGGGATCAAAGGCATGTTCTGGTATCCCCGCTAGCGTATGGCTCCTCTGGTGATTTTGCCCGGTTATCTGGCGGGCGCGTCGGAGTATGAGCCCTTGCGTCAAGAGCTGGAAGCCCGCGGCTATGCGGCACGGGTGGTGCCGTTACGGGTGCGCAGTTGGTTTCCCACGCTGGGGGGAAGGCCCGTCACTCCCATCCTGTGGGCGCTGCGAGAGGCCATCCAAAAGACCTGCGCTGAGTTTGGGGTTGACCGGGTTAACCTGGTGGCCCACTCCGCCGGCGGCTGGATTGCCCGCATCTACCTGGGATCCGTGCCTTACGGGGGACAGGTGTGGCAGGGGCGGGAGCACGTCGCTACGCTGATCAGCCTGGGATCCCCTCACATCAGCCGGGAGCGCTGGACGAAGCGCAATTTGGACTTTGTCAACACCCACTATCCGGGGGCCTTTTGGCCCGAGGTGAACTATGTGTGCGTGGCGGGCAGAGCCATTCAGGGGCGGCGCTTGGGCCTGGGATCCCTGTGGCGACAGGAGGATTATCTGGCTTGGCTGGCCTACAACAGCTATTGGCTCACGGCTGGACAGGGGGAATTGTGGGGCGATGGCATTATCCCCATCGAGGCTGCCCACTTGCAGGGGGCTGTCAATCTCACCCTGCCCGACTGTTACCATTCCGGTCGGGGTGGACGGCGCTGGTATGGATCCCCCGAGGTGGTGGAAACCTGGGCTCGGTATTTGGCTTAGGGCCTGCCTTTAGCTGCTGGGCTCGCTCGGGTCGGCAAGGGAAGTCTCGGGCAAAGAGGCGGCGGATTGGCGGCGTTCCTGCTGGCGTCGGGCGGCTTTCACCATCTCCTCGACCACAGCCCGCGCCTGCTTCATGCGATCCAAACTACTCCGATAGAGCTCCAGATCCTTTTTCACCCGCTCTGCCGAAAAGGGCAGCTTGCCCACCACATCCTCCAAAAAGCGGCGGGTGCGCTCTTCCGCTTCTTTGTAAAGGGACTTGGCCACGGCTTCATAGGCTGTATAAAGGCCAACAGCCAAGACCCGGCTGTAGGCATAGGGCGGCTGAGTCATGCGCTCCAAAATGGCTTTCAACCCGCCCACATCTTCCGCCTCTGGCTTGAGGCAAAGGAGATCCAGTCTCTGACGGGGATCCCCGCTGCGCATCAACTCCAGCAGATCGCGGGCATTCTTGCGCAACACCTCCGGCTTGAGGTGCAAAGCCTTACAGAGGGCGTTGAAAATGGCTTCTCGCTGTTCGGGGGGTTGGTAGGCTTCCATCAGCCCGTCGTAGAGGGTGACCATCCCCAAGGCAAAAAACGGATCGTAGATGAAGGTGCTGTTGACGGTGGTCAGGTGCAGCTCGACCAACAACTCCTCCACCACCCGGCGATAGACGGCGTTGATCGGGCGAGGGTAGGCGCTGAAAAAGGCCGCTTTGGTGGCGGAGAGGGTGCGAACAGGATTCACAGGCAGACAAAAAAAGGTGAGCTTGAGGACGGCTTTCTCTGTTCTATTCTCGCCTGTGGTGACCCTGAGGGCAAGCGACGACCAATACAGCCGCATCTTGGCTCCGCTATGGTGAATAGATGGGTGGGAAGATGGGTTGAGGGAGGCGATGGCAACAACAGACGTGACGGTGGTGGTGAAGATCGGCACCTCTAGCCTGACAGATACTCAGACCGGCTCGTTGCGTCTTTCCGTATTGGGGCCGCTGGTGGAGGTGCTGACTCACCTGCGCCGGCAGGGATACGCGGTGATCTTGGTCTCCTCCGGGGCGGTGGGGGTGGGCTGTGCTCGCCTTGGCTGGCGGCAACGACCGACGGCCATTGCCGAAAAGCAGGCGGTGGCTGCGGTGGGACAGGGGCGGCTGATCCGCCTTTACGATGACCTCTTCTCGGCTCTGAACCAGCCGATTGCCCAAGTGCTGCTCACCCGTGGCGATCTGGTGGAGCGCAACCGCTACGTGAACGCCAATCGCACGTTTGCCCAATTGCTGCAGATGGGGGTTATTCCCATCGTCAACGAAAACGACACGGTGGCGGTGGAAGAGTTGAAGTTTGGTGACAACGACTCGCTTTCGGCGTTGGTGGCCAGCATGGTGCAGGCCAAGTGGCTCATCCTGCTCACCGATGTGGACAAGCTCTATTCGGCTGACCCCAACCGAGATCCTTCCGCTGAGCCCATCGAGCGGGTGTTGCCCGGGATCCCGCTACAGGTGAAGGCCGAAGCCCAGGGGAAAAGCGGCTGGGGCACCGGCGGCATGGCCACCAAACTGACCGCTGCTCAAATTGCTACAGCTGCAGGGGTAACGGTGGTGATCACCAATGGCAAACGGCCTGAGCAGATCCCGGCAATTCTGGCCGGCGAGGCCATCGGCACCCGCTTTGATCCGGCTCCTCAGCCCGCCAGCGCCCGCAAGCGATGGATTGCCTACGGCCTCATCCCCGAGGGATCTTTGACTTTGGATGAGGGGGCGGTACGAGCGGTGTGCGAGCAAGGGCGCTCGCTGTTGCCGGCAGGGATCACAGCCATTTCTGGGGAGTTTGAGGCGGGGGCTGCCGTGCGCCTGTGCGATCCCAGCGGCCAGGAGGTGGCGCGGGGCCTGGTGAACTACAGCGCCGAGGAGCTGCGGCAGATTAAGGGCAAAAAAACCGCCGAGATTCCCCGCATCCTGGGCTACGAAGGGGTTGATACTGCCGTCCACCGGGATAACTTGGCCTTGCTCAATTGAGGCCATGGGTGAGGCCATGGGGGCGAGTCCAGGCGCGGTGCTCTGCACCACTAGCACGAATGGCTACAACGGCGGGATCCCAACGCCTATTCTTCCAACTGCCAGGGATCCTGAGCCAGCACCTCAAAGTGCTCCGCACCGCCAGCGCCAACGAAAACCCGCGGGGGGCGCACGGCCATCAGCACCTGGCCCAACAGGGGAGAGGAGGGCGAGTCTTCTATCCACTCCACCGCCAGGGATCCGGCCCGATCCACCAGGAAAAATCCCGCCATCTGAGCTCCCTCCCAAACCCGAGCGGCGCGATCGACCACCAGCAAAACCGGATCCTGTTCTTCACCGGCAGGCACCGGCAAACCCAACAGGGATCCCAAAAGCCGGTTTTCCACCTGAAGGATCACCGGATCCCCGGCCTTTTGAATCACCGGCCAAGCAGGCAAGGCCATCCAAGTCTGCTCCGCCGGGCTGTTGACCCAGCCAAAGGGCCCTTGCGGCTCGCTGGGGGGGATCCCTTCCCAGGCGGCAGTTGCAAGAGGCAGGGAGCCGGCCACCGGCAGCAGGCGCGGCAGATCTTCTTCCAGGCGAAACACCGACAGCTTGGGCAAAACGCTACGTTGGGATCGGGAGCCAGCAGTAACTGCAGACAAAAGCTGCTCCACCTGCCGGCGGGCTGTATCGCTGTGGACATACTGAAATGCTCGACCGATAGCGCGAGTTCGCTCCTGCAGATCGCGGGTTTGCTGGGCCGTTCTCCAGGCTTGATAGGCTACCGCATCGCCGGGGTGATCCGTAAACCCTTCCGGAAGCTGTTGGAGCTGGGCATAATTTTTCACGGCGCGGGCGATCTCATGAGCATCAGCGGCATTCAAATGGCGACTGAAGATAAATTCCGCCACCCGAACCCGATCCTGTGGAGAGAGAATGCGCAACTCGTAGAGGATATCGCTACCTTTGTGGGCAAAATGCTCCAGAACTGCTGGGCTGGCTCCTGCTTTGGCTATCCCTTCGTAAACTTGGGCCGCAACGATGATCTGGTTTTGGTGAATGGGCTCAAACCCCGTCGCCTCGAAGATGGCCTGCGGGGTCATTTTCTGTTGTTGCAAGGTTTGGCATGCTTTGGCCCAATCCAACCAACGGCCCTCTTTGCGGCGCAGCCGCTCTACCAACAAGCTGGGATCCTCCTCCACAGCAGCAGGTTCCGGCAGATACTGACTCATGCTTGTTCTCCAACAGGCTGGACAGATCACCACTCCCCTGGTCCACAGCCCAGCAGAGCTGGCCGGGCATCTGGCCAAACTTGATCTTCAAACTTGATCTTAGGGCTGATAGCGGTTCTGGCCGAGTCCGGTCGCGACAGCGGGACGGAGTCCTTGGCGAAACTCTAGATCGCTGGGTCGCACAGCATCACCTGGGAAGGCTGTCCACTCACCGGCAAGCAGTTCAGATCCAATTGCCAAAGCTGAGACAGGTGAGATTTCTCTGCTTTGGGCACCTGCAGCCAAATCTTGCCCCTTTGGCCCACCTGCAACACCTGTGAGCCGTTAGGCACAGCTACTTGGGCCAAGGGATCCCCTTTTTCACCATACAGCCAGAGGGAAGTGGATTGTTCCCCATCTCGACACAACAGCAGCACTCCCCAAGGAGCCTTGGCCATCTGGACAGGCCAACCTTTCAAAAACCAGCGGCGCACCCGCAGCGGATTCACCTGCACCGAGTCGAGATAGGGGCAGAAATCCTGCTGGCCTTCCTTGCCCCCATCTGTTGCCGCGAAGAGCAACCGTTCCCCCAGGCTGATCACCATCCCTTCGGGATCCAAGGGCAGGCGATGGCGAACGGGCTGGGATCCCGTCTGCAGAGACCAACCGGTCGCGACAGTGGGATGGTGTCCCTTGGGATAGGGCAAGAGGCTCATCTCCACCCACTGCTGCCCCACACCTGTCAACAAAACCAGATGCTCCGAGAGGGCCAGCAAGCGGGACAGGGATCCCTGCCAAGGCCAACGAAAATAGCAGCGGGAATCGGGGAAAGGCTGTGTTCCTGTCGGCTGCCATTGTACTGCCCCCAACTCTTGGGCGGTGGCCCAGAACAGCTCCTGTCGCTCTGCCAGCCAGGTGGCCTGCCAATCCTCCTCAAAGCTGAGCAAGGTGCGGATGCGGCTGGGGCTGAGGTGCAAAAGGCTGCTTCGGGAGAAGGCCAGGGCTTCCGGGAAGGTGTTCAAGGGCAGCACCGCCCGAATCGGCTCATCCAGGGGGAAACGGGCCAAAGCAGGGGATCCCAGGGCAAGGTTCTGGAGCTCCAGCCATTCCAGCCTCTGGGGGGTCACCCGCAACAGCAGCGGGGATCTGGAGCCGCTGGGATCCTCGCAGATGCAGAACTTTTGCTCGGCCAGGAACTCCATCCCGCCAGTGTCAACAGAGCCCAGATCCGGCAGATCCCAAACCTGTACCCCAGGGGGCGGCCATCTGGGCAGGCGAGGGCCAACCCAACAACTGGCCGGCTCTTGCCACTCTTGGGCAACCACCGCCAAAGCCGACCGCATTTGGGCAGCAGTGCGGAACCGCCGCAAGGGCAACTTGCGTAGGGCTATCTCCAGCACCTCCCGCAGCGGGGCAGGGATCCCTTCTGGACAGACAAACGGCTGGTTGAGGTGGGCGTGCATCAACTGGCCGGGAGATCCGGAAAAAGGCCGTCGGCCCGTCAGCAGCTCCACCAGGATGATCCCCACCGCGTAGAGATCGGAAGCGGGACTGAACTGGCCATAAAACCGCTCCGGGGCCATGTAGGCAGGGGATCCGGTGGCGGTGATCTCGCCGGCAGCAGGCTGCAGGCGACGGGCGATGCCAAAATCCGTCAACTTCAGTTGCCAGCCTTGGGGCGTGGGCTTGAGCAGGATGTTCTCGGGCTTGACATCGCAGTGGATCACCCCCTGCCGGTGGGCATGATCTAACCCGGCCAAAATCTGATCCACAAAGCCCAAAACCTGCTTGACCGGCAGCCACAGCCCTTGCTCCACCTGGTCGATCAGCTCCCGCAGCGTGCCTCCCTCGCAGTACTCCAACACCAGGTAGCGACCTTCGCGGGCATGTTCGAGGGCGTAGCAGCGGGTAATGTTGGGGTGGTTGAGGGTGAGCAGATGGCGCAGCTCCCGCAGCAGATTTTGGGTGGGAAAGCGCTCCGCCGGCAGCTCCTTCAGGGCCACCAGGTCTCCTCCTTGACGGGGACGGGCACAGAATACACGCCCGTACTGCCCTTGGCCGGCCAAACCCAACATTTGGTAGCTGTCGTGAATCGACTTGAGGGTACGGCTGCGTCGGGACACGGCCCTAGCCCACGAGGAATCAATACCGGCACTTTACATCTTTTTTTGCTCTTTTCGTTCCCGTCTTGGCTCAGGTTCCAGAACAACGAGCCCAGCAGCAGGTCTGCCGAACTCCCACCGGAAAGCCTAAGAGCCGGTCAACTGCTTGAGCAGCTCCGCTGCGTGGGTTTCCACCTTGACCTTGGTGATAACGGCCTCGATCTTCCCCTCCGGATCAATAACAAAAGTGGTGCGGTGAATGCCGTTATACTCTTTGCCCATGAACTTTTTCGGCCCATAGACCCCGTAAGCCCTGGCCACCTTGGCCCCCTCATCCACCAACAGGGGGAAGGGCAGTTGCAGCTTCTGGGCAAATTTTTGGTGGGAACGGGCATCGTCGGCGCTCACCCCCAAGATGGCGATGCCGTGGGCTTGATAGTCAGCGTAGGCATCCCGAAAGCCGCAGGCTTCTTGGGTGCAGCCGGGGGTGTTGTCCCGCGGGTAAAAATAGAGCACCACCCGCTGTCCCCGCAACTGGCTCAAGCTGATGGGATTGCCCTCGGCATCGGGCAGGGTGAACTCCGGAGCCGGATCCCCAACCGCAAGGGGCATAGGTGGGATCCCTCCTCAGACCGATTTTTTGGGAGAGAGAATCATCGTGATGTTTCGCCCTTCCTTTTGGGGAGGCTGCTGCATTTCCGCCACGCCCTCCAGGTCTTTGAACAAGCGCTGCAGCAATTCTTCCCCCAGCTCGGCGTGCTGGGCCTCGCGACCGCGGAACATCACGGTGGCTTTCACCTTGTCTCCATCCCCCAAGAACTGCTGGGCGCTGCGCAGGCGCACGTTGTAGTCGTGCTCGCCGATGTTGTAGCGAAACTTCACTTCCTTGATCTCGGCGGTGTGTTGCTTCTTGCGGGCCTCCCGTTCTTTTTTCTCCTTCTCAAACTTGAACTTGCCGTAGTCCATGATGCGGCAGACGGGCGGATCGGCCTTTTCGCTCACCAAGACCAAATCCAGATCTTTTTCTTCTGCCAGGCGCAGGGCCTCGCGCGGGCTCATGATCCCCAACTGGGTGCCGTCGGTATCGATGAGGCGGATTTTGGGGAAGCGGATGCGCTCGTTGATGGCCGGCAGCTCTGCACGCTGCTTGCGGGGGAAGCGGTCAAGTGGACGCTCTACGGTCAAGTTTTCCTCTCTGAACGAAATGAACAGCACAAAACCCATGCTAAGTAGAAGCAAGCCCCCTAGGAGCAGTGCCGACCCGTGGATTTGAACTTATCCAATCAAAGTCGGCTATCGGCCCGCAGGCTAAGGCATGCTGCACCTATACTAACCGGCATTTTCTACCTCCTTCTAGAGCTATCAAGAGTTGTCAAGGCCCGCTCACTTGGGGATCCTGCCAGATTGGGGCAACAACCGCGGTAGGATACCAAAGTGGCGATCCTGATGGGATCAAAGGTTGTTTGTCGGCCAGCAGGGAGGGCAGAAGCGGTGCAGCTCGGTTTAACGGAACGGGAACTGACAGAGTTGGCCCAAAAGTCGGTTCAGCTCATCCTGAGCCCGCGGGAAGGAGATAGCGAGGCGCTGATCCAGTACAAGTCTTCGGCGGAATTTCGAGCAGGGGTGCACCTGGCCTGTGCGGCCATGGTGTTGGTCTTGGCCGAGAACAACGAGCGCCTCGGCCAACAGTTGCTGGCCACTTTACAGAACTTACAGAAAGGATCCCCGGCCCTCGAGACACCCTCGGAGGGGACTACCGGAAGTTAGCCCAGGGATCCGCAAACGGGAGAGGAGAACGCCTTGGCCGAGGTACGCAGCGAGCGGGACTCGATGGGGGAGCGGCAACTGCCGCAGTCGGTTTATTACGGCATTCAAACCGTCCGCGCCCTAGAGAACTTTCCCATCAGCGGCCTCAAGCCCCTGCCGGAGTATGTAGAAGCCTGCGTGCTGATCAAAAAAGCGGCGGCAGAGGTCAATGGGGAGTTGGGGTGCATTCCGGCAGAGGTGGCCAAGGCGATTGTGCAGGCGGCGGATGAGATCCTACAGGGATCCCTGCGGGATCAATTTGTGGTGGATATCTACCAAGCAGGGGCAGGCACCTCTCACCACATGAATGTCAACGAAGTGTTGGCCAACCGCGCCTTGGAGATCCTGGGGGAGCCCAAAGGCTGCTACCAGCGGGTCAGCCCCAACGATCACGTCAACTACGGCCAATCCACCAACGATGTCATTCCTACCGCCATTCGCCTGGCTGCCCTGCTGCGGGTGCGGCGGGATCTGCTGGGCACTCTAGACAATTTGGTGGCAGCCCTCGAGCAGAAGGCAAAAGACTTTCACGGGATCCTCAAGGCCGGTCGCACCCATTTGCAGGATGCGGTGCCGGTGCGGCTGGGGGACAGCTTTGGCGCCTACGCGGCCATCTTTGCCCAACACCGTCGCTGGATTGAGGAGGCCAGCCAGGCCCTGTGCAGCTTGGGGTTGGGGGGAAGCGCTGTCGGCACCGGCCTCAACACCCATCCCCAGTATCGGCAGCGGGTGGTGCAACGGCTGGCGGAATATACTCAGCTACCCCTGACCCCTGCCCCCCACCTGATGGCGGCGATGCAGAGCATGGCCCCCTTTGTGCATCTGTCGGGATCCCTGCGCAACTTGGCCCAAGATGGCATCAAGTTGGCCAACGACCTGCGGCTGATGGATTCCGGCCCCAAGACCGGCCTCAAGGAGATCCAACTCCCCCCGGTTCAGCCCGGCTCTTCCATCATGCCCGGAAAGTATAACCCGGTAATGGCCGAGATGCTGAACATGGTCTGCTTTCAGGTGATCGGGCTGGATACCGCCATCACCCTCTGTGCTCAGGCGGGGCAATTTGAGCTGAACGTGATGATGCCCCTCATTGCTTATGACCTCCTGCACAGCCTACAGATCCTAAACAACAGCCTGCGGGTCTTCACCGAGCGCTGCATTCAAGGCATCACCCCCCAACCGCAGCGATGCCGCGGCTACGCGGAAGGGACGCTGGCTTTGGTGACTGCTCTCAACCCCTACATCGGCTACTTACAAGCGGCAGAGGTGGCCAAGGCTTCTCTGGAAACCGGCCAGCCCATTCGACAGATTGTTTTGGAGCGCAACCTCATGACCCCAGAGCAGGTGGCGGAAGTGCTGGATCTGGAAGCCATGAGCCAAATGCAGTCCTAACCCATTCGCTACAGTGGAGGCATACTGCTCCTGCCCGGCCATGACCATTACCCCCTATCGCTGGCCCACCCAGCACGACTTGCCCGATACAGACGACACCCCCTTGGACAACGAGGATCAAGGCCGCCAATACCCCCTCCTCCGGGAGCCGCTGCTGCTGCACTGGTCGGATCGGCAAGACTTTTTTGTGGCTTGCAATATGGGCCTTTACTACGCCCTACCCCGGCAGGTCATTGTTCCGGATTTGTTTCTGGTGCTGGGGGTTCCTCGTTGGCGGGATGGCACCGCTCGCAAAAGCTATGTGGTTTGGGATGAAGGGAATATCTTGCCTGTTCTCATCTTGGAGATCATCTGCAACGACCAAGGGGAAGAAAAACCCGGACAAGCCAAATTCCAGCTCTACGAAAGGCGGCTACGGATCCCCTACTACGTCACCTTCGAGCTAGAGACCGATGAGCTGAATGTTTATCAACTCCAGGGCGGACACTATGAGCTGCTCCCCGGCTCAGGCGCTGGAGAACATCCCCCAATTCTGTTGCCCGATTTGGACTTGAGTATCGGTCGGTGGTGGGGATCCTACGAGGGGCGAGAACGCTTTTGGGTGCGCTGGTATGATAGGGCAGGGCAATTGTTGCCTACGGGAGCTGAACTAGAACGGCAGCGGGCTGAATTGGAACGGCAACGGGCAGAATTGGAACGGCAGCGGGCAGAATTGGAACGCTCCCGAGCCGAACGACTGGCCCAGCGGCTACGGGAACTGGGAGAAGACCCTGAATTTTGATCAGCTTTTCCAGGGATCCCCAAAAAAGAAATCTCCACCTACCCCCTACACTGGAATCCTGGCATTCCAGGGGGACATGATGACCAGACAGCGACTCAGTTTGTGGACGAAGCTGGCCTATGGGGTGGGGGATCTGGGCACAGGCATGACGGCCAACATCCTCATCTTTTTCCTGCTGCCCTTTCTCACCAATACCGTTGGCATGTCGGCAGGCCTAGCCGGCAGCATCTACGCCATCACTCGCTTTTGGGATGCCATCAACGATCCCATCATCGGCATTCTCAGCGACCGCACCCGCACCCGTTGGGGCCGTCGCCGTCCCTGGCTGCTGTTTGCAGCCCTCCCCTTTGGCCTCACGTTCCTGGCCCAGTGGTGGATCCCTTTTCCCGGTCGGATTGGCCCCCTGTTTGCCTACTACCTGGCGGTGTCGCTCTTGTTCAATACCTTCTACTCTGCGGCCAATATTCCCTACGCCTCCCTGACAGCGGAGCTGACCCAGGATTACGACGAGCGCACCCAGCTCAACCAATTCCGCTTTGCCTTCTCTGTAGGGGGCAGCATGGTTGCGGTGGTTACCTTTCCGCTCTTGGTCAACCTGCTGCCGGATCGGGCTGCCGGCCATCTGCTGGCCGGAGCCTGTTTTGGAGTGATCTCGGCTGTGCCCTTGCTGATCTGTTTTTGGGGGGTGCGAGAACGGTATCCATCCCAACGGGATCCCATGCCCCTGGTTCAACAACTGCGGGTGGCCTTCAGCAACCGCCCCTACCTGTTTGTCAGCGGCATCTACCTGTGTTCTTGGCTAGCGTTTCAGTTCACAGCCACAATCATCCCTTATTTCATCGTCTTCTGGATGGGCCTGCCGGAGGTGTGGATTTCCTTGGTGGTACTGGCGGTACAGGGGATCGCAGTGCTGACGCTGTTCGGTTGGACCCAACTGAGCACTCATCTGGACAAGCGCACCATGTACCTCATTGGGGCGGGGTTTTGGCTGATCTCGCAGGCAGGCCTGTTTTTCCTCCAGCCCGGGCAGCAGGGGATCATGATTGGGCTGGCTCTGTTGGCCGGCATTGGGGTTTCTGCTACGGCCTATCTCGGCCCTTGGTCCATGTTGCCGGATGTGATCGATCTGGATGAACTACAAACCGGGGAGCGGCGGGAGGGGATCTTCTACGCTTTTATGGTCTTCTTACAAAAGGTGGGCTTGGCACTGGGGCTGTTTTTCGTGGGGCAAGCTCTGGATTGGGCCGGCTTCGTGCCTTCGGTGGCCGGAGAGACCCTGCCCATCCAGCCGGAATCGGCTTTGTTGGCCATTCGCGTTGCCATTGGCCCCTTACCGGGAGTGGCTTTGATCGGCGGGATCTTGCTGGTGTGGTTCTACCCAATCACCCGGCAGCGTCATCAGCAGATCCTGATGGAATTGGAAGAAAGACGGCAACAATACCACCCCAGCACCGAAAGATCTCCTTAGACCGCAAAATAGGCTACGGTTTCTAGCGGCAGAGCAACTGGCGCAATTGCGGGGGTTTTGATCTTCGGCCCAGGCTACTCCTCTCTCAGGGGCCTGCAGGATTACCTCATCAATGGCCTGAAAAAATGGCCTGAAAATCGATCACTCCTTCATCTCGCGCTGGGGGCCGAATGAAGAAAATGCCGAGACCATTGCCTGATCATCACCTTGGCCCGCAGCCTGGGAATGGATGTCACTGCCGAAGGGATCGAAACCCTACAGCGACTGCACCAATGAGGCTGTTGAACTGCGAGTATGGCCAGGGCTATTTCTTCGCCAAACCTCTCTAGGATGCAGAGCAAATGCTGCGGTTGCAACTGGACAAGAGGTGAAGGGATCCCTGCCCTCAGTCTAGGATGATGCGCAGGCCGCTACCCGAGGGAGTCGCCGGTTCAGGGTTGGGCACAATCCGCAGCCCACTGCCGGAGGGCCGGGTCACCGTGTTGTCGATGTTCACAAGGAAGGTGTTGGATTGGCCGTCCCGCTCATACACCACCACGTCGTTGCGGTTGAACTGGGAGCGACAGATGATGGGGGAGTTGTCGGCAGCAGTAGCCGCACTGCAGCGGTAGCCAGGGGCAGAGACGATCTTGCCTTCTTCATCGATGGAAAAAGGAACTGCAGAGGGCAAGATTGGAGAAAAGACCGGCTGTTCGGGATTGAGGATCACCGAGCCACCTGTGCTGGGTTCTACCACGATCCCCCGCCCGTCGATGACGATCCGCTGCGCTTGGGCGGGAGAGACGGCCAGCGGCCCCAAGAGCAAAGCCAGGCTTAGGCCGAGTTGGAGGGGAAACAACAGCTTCATTGGATATCTCCTTTGGCCCAGGGCCATAACAGCTTCCAGGGATCCGCCAACGATCCTTGCAGGGGATGGATCCCTGGCTCAACTTAACTTGATCTTGATCTTGATCTTGGCCCAGATGTCGGGCCGAACCCAGGGCGGAAGCCGTCACCTCTGTTGCCAAGATGGGCACTTTGCCGTCGGCTCGACTACCACAGCCCCGAGCGGCCCAACGCCAGCCCGACCACCAACATGCCCAACACCAAAAAGGGCTGCGCGCTGGCTTGGTATTTCACATCGTTGTTCAAAGGATCCCGCAGGAGGTACATATCTTGGAAGGTTATTTGGGGGATGATCAGCAGCACCAAAATGGCCGCGTAACGTTTTAGGCCCGCCCCCAGCAAAAATGAGGCCATGCCGAACTGAAATAGGTCGATCATCAGCACCGAGATCCAAGCGGCCCCCATTGCCCCAAACATCACCGGCAAAGAGGCCAAGCCAAACTGCCTGTCCCCTTCGATGCTTTTGAAATCGTTGACCACGGCAATCCCCAGCCCGGCCAAGCTGTAGATCAGCGTCAGGATGCAGACCGTCCAGTTCAGCTCGCCAAACAAGGCGTGACCCGTCCACCAGGGCAGGGCGATGTAGCTGGCGCCCAGGGCGTAGTTGCCCAGCCAGCCGTTGCGCTTGAGCTTCAGGGGCGGCGCCGAGTAGATGTAGGCAATCAGGGCTCCTGCCAGCGCAATGCAGGTGATCACCGGGAAGTCATGGCCGGTGTACCAGTCCAGGGCATAGGCCAAGCCCAACCCCAAGATCAGCAGCACCCAGATCTGGATAACCACCCGCTGCAGAGAAATAGCGCCGGAGGGAATGGGGCGGTAGGGCTCGTTGATGGCGTCGATCTCGCGGTCGTAGTATTCGTTCACCGTTTGGGTATAGCCCGTCATCAGGGGGCCCGCCAGAATCATGCCCACCAAAATGAGAGCCACATTCTCCCAAGTCCAGGTGAAGTGACCCGAGGAAGCCGCTCCTGGAATCAGGCCCCACACCAAAGGAATCCAGGTAACCGGTTTCATCAGCTGCAGGTGCAACTGCCAAATGGAGCGAGACTCCACCTCTGCCCCTTTCATGCCCAGCAGTTGGCGGACACGCTGCGCATTCGACCCGCCGGTGCCAGGGGATCCCTTGCCGGGATCCGAGTCTGGGGTGGTTTCTTCCGCAGTAGCTCCTACCTCCTCTAAACTGGGCTCTGCAGCAAAGGCCATCTCAGCCGCCATTTCCGGCGAGGAGGGATCTTGAGGGATCTTTTCGCTCATGGTGAGGTGCGCAATCCAACTGCGATAACGGGGATAACCACCCCCATTCAGAGACATCGTGACATACTCCCGCACTCATGCTGATGCATAGAGTACGAGCTTCTCAGTGACTCCTGTTAAGGACATTTCCTGAGCTTTAAGAACGGGATGCCCCACCGCTCTGTGTTTACCATAGCAAGGGTTTCCGCCTTTCATCCTGACCCTCATGCTGATACATAGAGGGCGTCGCTTCTCGGCGGTCTAGCTGACCGGATTCCTCAAACAAGAGGAGAGGTTGACGTTCTCCCCACGGCTAAAGCCAGAGGATCCGTTCTCAGCCAGCAAAACAACTCCCACTGACTGAGCTACACCGAGCATGTGGCTTATACCGCAGCACCGTGGGGGACGCCAAAGCGCTTCGCGCCGCCAAGGCGAACGCACCAGCTACTGGGATGTGGAAACACCCCAGATACTTCTACTTCACCTTCAGCACTGCACCTTTCTATAAATGGGTGGAGCGATACTCACATCCTATCAGGAGACGGTAGCTTATCCCTAGGCATAAATGCCGGGGCCTGAGCCGCCGAGTTTTCGGTCAGCTCGCAGTTCCGGGCCGTCTACACAATCTGTGCCGTCACGAATAGGCGCTGATGCTCGGCTGGGATCCGCTCTTTCTCTTGGGCCGGGATCACCAGGGGAGGTTGCCGAGTGTAGTTGACAGGATCCCGAAACCAAGCGCGGCTGTAGGTGTTGTAGAGAAGAGGACGGGGAGCGGGCGAGCGATTGGCCCGACCCAGATGAATCAGGCGGTAGTCGAACAGGAGGCAGGATCCCTTGGCCAAGGGTGGATCGATAAAGGGCATCTGCTGGGCCAGCTCGGTATAGTGGGCATCGAAGACTACATGGCTGCCGGGCCAGAGACGGGTCATGCCGTTCTCTTCGTTGACCTCCACCAGAGGAATAAGCAAATTCAGGGCATAGCAAGGAATGATCGCATCCAAGGTCTCGTCGCCAAACAGATGAGACAGATCCCGGTGAACTTGTTGATCGGCGGATCCCGGCAGAGAGACCACCGCCCCCAGCCCGCCCAAGATCAACTCCGGCCCCAAAATCCGCTTCAGGATGGGCAAGATCAGAGGATGGGCATAGATGAGGGGATCGTTGAAGGGGCCCTCCAGGCGAACCGTTACCATCACCCGTCTATTGCCCACTAACAGGGCATCGGCGTGGTTTTCGTGGGTGCAGTAGTGGCTGTAGGTGGCCAGAAAGCTGCTGTGCAACTTGTCGATGAGCTCGGGGGGAAAGATCTCCGGCAACACCAGATAGCCCTCTGTGGAAAACAGTTCAAAAGCCTGCTCTACGGTCTCTGGATCCGGCTGCTGGAGCTCCTGTAAGGACTCCGTCCCGCTGACGCGAACCGCAGGGCTGAAGCGCAACTGGGCCAACATCGGCTAGGTCTCCTGCAAACTGGCCACAGCCATTAACATGCCCCGCGCTTTGTTCAGACATTCTTGATATTCCCGCTCCGGATCCGAGTCGGCTACAATACCTGCCCCGGCCTGCAAGCTCACCTGGCCCTGATGAACCAGCAGAGTGCGGATGGTGATGGCGGTGTTCAGTTGGCCAGAAAAGTCGTAGTAGCCATAGGCGCCGGCATAGGGCCCGCGGCGGCATCCTTCCAGCTCATGAATAATCTGCATGGCGCGGATTTTGGGGGCGCCGGTAACAGTGCCGGCAGGGAAGGTGGCCCGCAGCAGATCCCAGGCGCTGTACTGGGGATCCAGCCGCCCCACCACGTTGCTGACAATGTGCATCACATGGCTGTAGCGCTCGATCTGCATCAGGTCATCCACCTGCACAGATCCCAGTTGGCAGACCCGTCCCAGGTCGTTGCGGGCCAGATCCACCAACATCACATGTTCGGCCCGTTCTTTCGGATCTGCCAACAGCTCTTGCTCTAACTGCCGGTCTTCCTGAGGGGTGGTGCCACGGGGGCGGGTGCCGGCAATGGGGCGCACGGTGGCGATGCGGTCTTCTCCCACCCGGCTGAGTTTGACCATCACCTCTGGGCTGGAGCCGATGAGGCAGAGATTCCCAAACTGCAAAAACGCCATATAAGGGGAAGGGTTAATCAGCCGCAACGAGCGGTAGAGGCAAAAGGGATCCCCCGCAAAGGAGATGGTAAACCGCTGCGAGAGCACTACCTGGAAGATATCTCCGGCGCGGATGTAGTCCTTAGCCCGTTCCACCGCTTGGCAGTAGGCCGGGCGGCTCAGGGTGCTGGGAGGGATTTGTTCGCGCCAGCGGGACGGAGTCCTTTCTGGCAGGTGAGGCTTCCAGTTGAGGTGCAGATGGGCCAGAGAAAGAGGAGCGCTGAGCTGCTGCATCAGCTTTTCCACCCGCCGGCAGGCTTGGGCATAGGCTTCCTCAGGAGCGTGGTGACGGGTATCGGCGAAGGCCACCACCCAAATCTTGCGCTTTACCTGGTCAAAGAGCAAAATGCTGTCCACCTGCATAAAAACGGCGTCAGGAGGATCCCCCGGCTGCAGGGGGTGGATGGGCACCTTGGGTTCGACCCAGCGAATCAGCTCATAGCCCCAGTAGCCAAATAGCCCGCCAATGCTGCTGGGCAGTTCCGACAAATGCACCGGCTCATAAGGCTGCAAACAGCGGGCCAAAATTGCGAAGGGATCCCCTTGGTGGTGCTCCTGTCGGCCATCGCGGTATCGCTGTAGCGCCTGATCCCCGCGTATTTCCAAAACCCACAGGGGATCGCAGCCCAAGAAGCTGTAGCGGGCCACCTGTTCCCCCCCCTCCACCGACTCCAGGAGAAAGTTGTAGGGCTGGCCAGCACAAACCCGATACCAGGCAGAAACCGGCGTTTCCAAATCCGCCACCCATTCCTGGTACACCGGGATAAAGTTGCCCTGCTTGGTGAGGGCAAGAAACTCCTTCAAGGGAGGGTAAATCATGGCCTGCAACTTTTGTGCTTTTCCTGACTCTACCCCAGACACGGGATCCCAAGGGCGTGTGGATCCCTCTGGATTGCCCGGTTGCAACAGCGCCGAAAACCATTAAGCTGAGAGCGGCTCTACTCTCGGGATCCCTTGCCATGCAAAACCCATCTCAGGTGATTCGTGAGCGCCTCCGCTATCAAGGCCACAAATACACCTTCGTCAGCCAGCGTTTGCGTTTTCCCAACGGCAAAGAGGGAGAGCGGGAGTACCTCATCCATCCTGGCGGGGTGGTGGCAGTGCCCGTCACTGCAGCAGGCAAGTTCGTCTGCATTCGTCAATATCGCTTTGCGGTTGCCTCCTACCTTTATGAATTTCCGGCAGGCACAGTCGAGCCAGGGGAGCATCCCGATGACACCATTCGCCGCGAGCTGGAAGAAGAAACGGGCCTGCGTGCCCATCGCTGGGATCCCCTTGGCCAATTTTATTTGTGCCCCGGCTATTCCAGCGAGATTATGTATGCCTATTTGGCGCGGGAGCTGGAAGTGCTGGATTCCCCTCCCGATAAGGATGAGGATGAAGATATTACCGTAGTGGAGTTTTCTGCTTCTGAGCTTACAGAAATGGCCCGTTTGGGAATGGATTTGGACAGCAAGTCCATTGCCTGCTTTTGGCGGGCCCAATTGTTTTTGGCTGCCGAAAAATAGAGCCCTCCGTCGGGGGGGCTGCCCCTTGCTCCTGGGGGATCCCTTTCAAATTGGCGGGGCGTCGTTCCAAGCCGACTTTGTTGGCTACAGAGGAAGCTCCAGGCTTTTCACCCTAACTTGGTAGCCCATTGCCAGGCGAGATCAAGGTGAGATCGAGGTTGCGTTCGACATAAAAGGGATCCCTGTATCCCGGCTGTTTGGTTGACTGGGAGAACCTTGGAGTCCTTTAGAATTTTAGGGGCGAGGAGTGAGGAAATATGCGGAAACTGCTGTATTCCTGTGGTCGAATAGCCTGGGGAGCGGCCTTGGCTGCCACTCTACCGGTTGCTGCTGTTCCTGCCTATCCCCAGCCTGTGCTTCCGCTGCTGCCGGTTCCTTCTGAGGGCGGCGCTGCTCGAGGTGGGGTTGTGGCTTTATTCAATCAATCCATTTGGTGGGATTTTATTCGCGGCAATCGCGGTGAAAACCTGCGCCTGTTCCCGGCCAGCCTAACCTCTCCATCTCGCCAGGATGTGGTGGCTGTGTTTCAGATTCAGCGGCAGCCCACCGTAGAGCCGGTGGTGCGCGTTCTCAGCTTCGAGCATCAGGGGGGGTATAGCTTTCGTCTGCTCCACACGGCTGAGCCGATCCCAGGGCGGTTGGTGGAGGCTCACCTGCGCACGGACATCACCTCCAGCCCACAGCCCAAGTTGGTGCTCCTTACCGAGCGAGGGGGCATCAGCCTGCTGCGCTCTGTCTTGGTCTTGGAACACCGGCCTGAGGGACTTGTGCCGCTGCTGAGCGTGACGGATCTGAGCAATGCCAGCCTGCGGGTCAGCCCGCAAGGGATCCTGGTCATCTCAAGCCCGCCCGGTGCCAGCCGTGACTTGAGGGCTACCCTCTACCAATGGGAGGGGGATGGCTTTGTCCGTCGAGATCTATAAGTCCATCATCAAGTCCATCATCTGTTGTGACTGTTGTGAATCTGCCTGTCAATATCCATCTTTGTCAGCGAGGTCTCGCGCGGAGCGGATGTCCGTCTCGGCTATCGCTGCCCTTGCCAGCAAGCTCCCAAACTGGGGGCTTGTCCCACCTGCCAAAGGAACAGGCTTTCGGCCCCAAGGGGATGAATGCTCCAGGGATCCAGGCCAGACCCAAACCACCCATAGGGATCGACGGCAGCCGGTTGGCCCGAGTTGGTGTTGTCGAAGCGACGTACCTCGAAATGAAGATGGGGCCCGCTGGCACAGCCGCTATCTCCCGATAGGCCGATGATTTCTCCTGGGGCCACCACTTGCCCCTCCTGCACCCCAACTTGGCTGAGGTGGGCGTAGAGGGTTTCCCAGCGGGGAAGGGTTCTTCTGTCTGCTCTCTCCCCATCGGAGAATTCTGGCTCGTGCAGAAGGCGCACCCGCAACCCCCTGACCAGCCGGCCCAAGCTGGGGCAAAAAAACTCCGGCTCCTCGCGGGCCAAGGTGACCCGTCCTGCGGCAGCAGCCAAAATCGGGGTTCCCACCGGCATCTCCCAGTCATAACCGGCATGGCCATCGCTTTTGCCACACGGGTGCAGCGGGTCGGGGATCCAAACCTGGCCTTGCCCACTCACAAACCGTCCGTTGCCATCCCTCTCCCCCAAAGGCAGATCATGGTCGAAGAGATTGGTGACGGGAAATTCTCCGACAAAGGGCTTGTGCAAAAAAGGCCGGTAGGGTGGCAGTGGGGTCGGTGGCGGATCCCCCGGATGAAAGCGTCGCTCCAGCTCCAGCCGGTAGTTTTCCAGATCCCGACGCTGGGCGGGATCTTCCGTGTGCTCTCGTAAGAGATCCACCAGCCGCAGGGCTTGCACCCAGTCCTGGCGCTCTACAGCACGAGCCAGTTGGGCGTAAACCCCCACCAGGGATCCCTGCGGCGAAGATGGGGAGGAGACCTGAGGAAAAACGGGCGATATGTTTACGAATTGATACAATAGACAGCAAAATATCAGCAGTGTCACCGTTAGCGGTGGTGACATCCCTGCCCAGAGGGCCATCCCAAGTAGGCCGGCCTGCAAGCAAGCGGGCTTGTTCTTGGCTTCGGGCTCTCTCTTGGGGCCATCCGCTTTTTCCCTCAGCCGCCGTATGGGTTGCAAGGAGACAGAGCGGCTTCGCTTAACCACTCTTCGGGAGTTTCTCATGCGTTGGTTCTCGTCCTCTGGTGTTCTCGTCAGCCTGCCTTTCCAGTCTTCTGTTGGGCGAAGTGTTCTGCCCCTGTCTGGCTCGATTTGGCAGCGGCTGGAGGCCTTAGCTCTGGGTTTGCACATTCTGTCTTTGTTCTTCGGGTTGGCAGGGTTGCTCTGGGTTGTACCGCATCCCGAGTGGGTGGCCAGTTTGCCCCCCATTGGCCTTCAAGCCTTCTCCTTGAGCATGGGCAACGGCGGCGTGGCCTACATGGTGTTCGGCGCGCTGGCAGCAGCTCTGATGGGATCCCGGCTGTTGGGGGTGCGGCGCCTATTGATGTTTTTGATCCCGGCGGTGGGCATTTCCTTGGGCAGTGAGCTGTTGGGCACCAGCACCGGGATCCCTTTTGGCAACTACGGCTACCTGAGTGGGCTGGGCTACAAGATTGCCGGTTTGGTGCCTTTTACCATCCCTCTGTCTTGGTTTTATGTGGGGTTGTCATCCTACTTGTTGGCGCGTGTGGCTCTGCGAACCCAGCGCCACTGGCTGATTCACTTCGAGGCCATTATGTTGGGGGCGTTGCTGCTCACCGCTTGGGACTTCGTGCTGGATCCGGCCATGACCCGCGGCTCGATTCCCTTCTGGACGTGGTTTCAGCCGGGGCCCTTCTTCGGCATGCCGTTGCAAAACTTCGGGGGTTGGATGCTGACCGGGGCTGCCTTTATGACGGTGGCCAATCTGCTGTGGGGGGAGGATCAACCCATCCTTGACCGCCGCCAGTTGGTGGGGCCGCTGGTGCTCTATGTAGCTAATTTTGCTTTTGCCCTGTTGATGAGCCTGGGATCCGGCATTGTTGCGCCAGCGGGGCTGGGCCTGTTGTTGGGGTTGGGGCCCGCTTTGGGGTTGTGGTGGAGTGCAAAGACCCCATCCCCCTATCGCGACCAGCCTGTGCCGCCTTCCCATCCTGAACAGGACTCCATCCCGCCATTGCAAGCGGTCGAGGGAGAGGCAGGTCGGGACTGGGATACTTTGGAGGATCCCGGTTGGGTTGGCGCGAAGTAAGCCGGCCCTAACCCTTCCTCGGCGAGATCCCTTGGGTTGTCCATGCCATGAACTTTTGCAGCGACAATGTTACAGGCGCTTGTCCTGAGGTGATGGAAGCCCTGTTGGCCCTCAACCGGGGATCCGCCATGCCCTATGGAGGAGACGAATGCACAGCGCAGGTGCAGAGGCTCTTCGCCGAGATCTTTGAGCATGAAGTGGCGGTGTTTCCGGTGGCAACGGGATCTGCTGCCAACGCCTTGGCCCTTTCGGTGCTCACCCCGCCCTACGGGGCCATTTATTGCCATCCCGAAGCTCATATCAATCTGGACGAATGTGGAGCGCCGGAGCTGTTTACAGGTGGGGCCAAGTTGGTGGGGATCCCAGGGGAACAAGGCCGTATCGACTGGGGCAACTTAAAAACGGCCCTGGAGCGGGCGGGGTTTGGGGTGGTTCATCACGTACAACCTGCCTGCCTCAGCCTGACCCAAGCCACCGAGGCTGGCACCCTCTACTCCTTGGAGCAGCTCAGATCCTTGGCGGATTTGGCCCATCACTTTGGCCTCAAGGTGCATATGGATGGGGCTCGCTTCGCCAACGCCTTGGTCGGTTTGGGCTGCACCCCTGCCGAGATGACCTGGAAAGCGGGGGTGGATGTGCTGTCCTTTGGGGCCACCAAAAATGGGGCCTGGGCTGCGGAAGCGGTGGTGTTTTTTCATCCAGATCAGGTGGGCGATTTTGAGTTTCGTCGCAAGCGCAGTGGCCATCTGGTTTCGAAGATGCGCTTTTTGTCTGCCCAATTGCAGGCTTATCTCCAGGAGGGGGTGTGGCTGCGCAATGCTCGCCATGCCAACGCGATGGCCCAACGGTTGGCGCAGGGACTGGGATCCCTGCCGGGAGCCAGGTTGGTATATCCCACCGAGGCCAATGAGGTTTTTATCGAGCTGCCGGAGCCGGTTCTCCAGGCCCTGGAGCAGGCGGGGTTTCGGTTTTACCGCTGGCTGGGGGAAGGTCACAACTTAATCCGCCTGGTGACGGCTTTTAACACTTTGCCCGAAGATGTCGAGCGCCTCTGCCAGGTGGCCCAGCAAGCCAGCCATTCGCGCTCGCGATAGCAGTGCGGAGCACTTTAGCGGGACGGAGTCCTTCAAGCTGACCAGGGATCCCCCTTGCCAAGGACATGAGCATCCCGAGGGATCCCTGAAGGCTGTTCATCGGCTGGTCAATCCTTAAAGTTGGTGCTGTCGCGACTGGGCTTTTTCTCCAAGCGAGGCGAGGTAGCAGTCGATCCCGTTTTCTTCGAGTTGTCCTGTAGCAGACCAATCAGCAGACAGGCCACCCCAAGGTTGATGGCCACATCCGCCACGTTGAATACCGGAAAGCGAATCCAGATCAAATTGAAAAAGTCCACGACATAGCCGTTGACGAAGCGGTCGATGCCGTTCCCCACGGCTCCTGCCCACACCAAGCCATAGCCCGCCTGTTCCCAACGGCTCAGGATCCCGCCGCGGATGGCCAGCAGCCCCAATGCCAGCGCTACCCCCAACGAGATCCACTTCAAGAGCTCTGCCGAATCTTCAAACAGGCTCCAAGCAGCGCCGGTATTCTCCACGTAGGTGAGGTGAAACACCCCTGGCCACAGCTCAATCTCTAGCCCCGGCAGCAGCCGTTCTACCGCCCAGCGCTTGGTCGCCTGATCC
This sequence comes from Synechococcus sp. W55.1, assembly GCF_047461655.1. NCBI lineage: Bacteria > Bacillati > Cyanobacteriota > Cyanophyceae > Synechococcales > Synechococcaceae > Synechococcus > Synechococcus sp. W55.1. The sequence continues at coordinate 6,628 of NZ_JANSHN010000027.1, read as the reverse complement.
AAGATCACCCCCAGGATCCCGGCCAGCCAAAAGCCTTTGTTTTTCATGTCGTCTTGGCCTCAATCACGTCCACCGGCAAGAGCGCCCGGATGAGCACTTTTCCCATCCTGACATGCCGCTCTTCTGTCGGCTCATTGCCCAGAAGCTCAAGGGCGGAGCCTTGGATCCAAGGTTGGGCCTGCGGCGGGATCCAACTGTAGGTGAGCGGCCTCAGAAGCGACTGGCCGCCTCTGGCTTGAGAGGAGCAGCAAGAAAACCGTCCAGCTTAGGCAACTGGACGGGGATCCCCTGGGGGTGGACAGGATTGGCTACCGACCCTGCTGCTCCAGGGAGCGGCGCAATTCGCTGGCCATCTGCATGAACTCTTGCGGGTTGCCCGCCTTGCCGTAGGAAGAGCGATCCTGAACCTTTTTGCCGCTGCCTTGGCGGGTGCGGGTGTTGAGCAAAGCGCTGGCCATTTCCATGAACTTGGCAGGATTTCCCTCGCTGCTGCCCCGCACGAGAGGGGCGCGTCCGGCACGAGTGACAGCCATAGATACCTCAATTTTCACAAATGAAATGCTTGTTACATTTTCTCACAAGGGCTCTGCGATCAACCAGGGCCAGCGTTTCCTTGCTGTTACAGCGACTCCGGCCAATACTTAGGGATCCCTCCAAGTGCAAACCTTGCATGAGGCTGGAAAGAGCCATCAGCGAGTCGTGGTTTTCTCTTGGGTCAAGTGATGGATCAGCCAAATGGGGAGCACCGTCAGGCCGATCACCCCCAGGGCCACCACGCTGATCACCGGACGCTGCCGAGGCTTGGTGAGCTGGCTAAACACCCAAATCGGCAAGGTTTGCTGCTGGCCGGCGGTGAAGGTGGTGACGATAATCTCATCGAAAGACAGCGCGAACGCGAGCAGGGATCCCGCCAATAGGGCCGAGGCCAGTTCGGGCAGAAGGATGTACCGAAAGGTTTGCAGAGGATTGGCCCCCAAGTCGGCAGAAGCCTCCAGTTGAGAGCGTCCCATGCGGCGAAACCGGGCCAGCACGTTGTTGTACACCACCACCAGGCAAAAGGTGGCATGGCCGATAACAATTGTCCAAAAGCTGAAAGGGATATGCAGCAAATGGATCGCCGAGCGCAAGGCGATCCCGGAGACAATGCCCGGCAAGGCGATGGGCAGCAACACCAAAAACGAGATCGTCTCGCGGCCAAAAAATCGGCTGCGATAGACTGCTGCTGCCGCCAGGGATCCCAGCACCACTGCCACTCCGGTAGCCAGCAAAGCCACCCGCAAAGACAAAAACAAGGCCCGCCAAATATCGGCCCGCCCCCAAGCCACGGCAAACCAGCGCCAGGTCAGCCCCGGCAAAGGGAAGCGCAAGGTCGCCTCATCGGGGCTGAAGGCATAAAGGACGATCACCAGCAGAGGAAGATGGAGAAAGAGCAGCACCCCCAGCGAGAACAGGATCCAAAGCCATTGGCCGATGGGAAAAGGGCGAATCGGCATGGATGAGGGAGAATACAGAGCTGGATGGGGAACAGTCTACAGGTAGAGAAATGGTCTGTGAAATAGCCTTGTAGGGAAGCAGCCTTTGGCAAGGACTTTAGATTGCTTGGCCGACTTTGGAGCTCCAGTCGAGCAGAGCATCCCAAACCCAGATTAAACTCGCAGCATGATCGCGTTTTTAAGCGGCCACCTTGTGGCCATCGAATGGGGAGAGCGCAGCAGCCTCACCGTTGAGGTGCAGGGGATCGGCTATCGCGTCAAGGCCCCAGGACGTTTTCTCAAGCAACTGCCCGCAGTGGGGGAGCCCGTCCGGGTGTTCACCCATTTGGTGGTGCGAGAGACCGAGCTGGTGTTGTACGGGTTTGGCTCGCCAGCCGAGCGGGACTTGTTTGTGGAACTCATCAAAGTCTCGGGGGTGGGGCCGGCTTTGGGCTTGGCCCTGCTGAATACCTTCGGCCTGCCGGAGCTGGTGCAGGCGGTGGTGACCGAAAACGTGCGCCTGCTCTCCCTCACGCCGGGGGTAGGTCATAAAACGGCCCAGCGGCTGGCCTTGGAGCTGAAAACCAAGCTGGCCCACTGGCGACAGGGGATGGGGGTTGCGGATCAACCCTTGGCTGGGGGGCCGCCCATGCCTATCCGGGAAGAGGTGGAAATGGCCTTACTGGCCCTGGGCTACAGCACTCAGGAAATTCAGGCTGCCTTGCAAGCTCTGCCCACTCACCCCCGCCCAACGGAAGACTGGCTGCGGGATGCCATCACCTACCTGAGCCAGCAGCCATGAAGCACCGCCGCATTGCCATTCTGGGTGGAACCTTCAACCCTGTACACCACGGCCATTTGATCATGGCAGAACAAGCCCTTTGGCAGTTTGACCTGGATCAGGTGCTGTGGATGCCGGCAGGGGATCCCCCCCACAAGCCTCTGGCCCCTGGTGCCAGCAAAGCCGACCGCCTGGCCATGGTCAAGTTGGCCATTGCCGACCACGAGCGCTTCGCCTGCTCAGAGCTGGAGATCTGCCGTCCGGGGCGCTCCTACACCATCGAGACGCTGCGCACCCTCATCCAGGAGCAACCCAATACCCAGTGGTACTGGATCATCGGCGTGGATGCTCTGCGGGATCTGCCCCAGTGGTATCAAGCGGAAGAACTGGCCCGCCTCTGCCATTGGATCGTTGCCCCACGGGTGGATGCCGGCGATGCTGCCCAGGTGTTGCAGGCGGTAGCCGAAAAGTTGCCTATCCAAGCCCAAATCCTGGAAGCTCCCACCCTGACGCTCTCTTCCACTTACCTAAGGCAGCAAATCCAAAAGGGAAGGTCTATCCGCTACCTGGTGCCCCCTGCCGTGGAGCACTACATCCGGCAGCACCGCCTCTATCTGCAGCCCTAGTTTCCAATTTCTTCCAATTTCTAGGGATCCCCCCGAAGGGGGAACGTGTTTAGTCCGCTGCCCCGCCCTCATTACGAACCACCCAGTTTCCAATTTCTAGGGATCCCCCCGAAGGGGGAACCTTCTCTATTCAAGGGAGTGAAGGTATTTACAGAGGAGTGTTTCCAATTTCTAGGGATCCCCCCGAAGGGGGAACCTGCGCATGTACATTCGGGTCGTCCACCATCTGGTACACCTGCAGTTTCCAATTTCTAGGGATCCCCCCGAAGGGGGAACAGGGAGATTGGCAACCTCCACTACTCGATGGACACTGTTTCCAATTTCTAGGGATCCCCCCGAAGGGGGAACCTGTCCAACAAGCCCCCCTCTCGGGCGGGCATATTTCGACTCCGTTTCCAATTTCTAGGGATCCCCCCGAAGGGGGAACGGCGTTGCCGGCGCTGCTCCGCGTGCAACCATTCACGAGGTTTCCAATTTCTAGGGATCCCCCCGAAGGGGGAACATCGAGCAAATCGAAGGAGTGATTCGGGCCAAGGCGAAGTTTCCAATTTCTAGGGATCCCCCCGAAGGGGGAACAACCACAGCAAACAAAAGTGGGTACGCCTAACACGGCGGTTTCCAATTTCTAGGGATCCCCCCGAAGGGGGAACATTGGGATTGGTTGTATATTCAGTTGTATATCTCAGTTTCCAATTTCTAGGGATCCCCCCGAAGGGGGAACCGGTACTGGGTATATTAGTGTCGTGTTCTTTCTTGATGGTTTCCAATTTCTAGGAATCCCCCCGAAGGGGGAACGTTACCTTCTTTTTAGAAGAATAATCTAACCTCTCCTGTTTCCAATTTCTAGGGATCCCCCCGAAGGGGGAACTGCACCTGGGTGCTTGGGGGTTAGGGGGTTAGTCTTGCATTAGGGTTTCCAATTTCTAGGGATCCCCCCGAAGGGGGAACTTTACTCCCGTATTCCCGCTAAGGTTATTACCGAAAAAGTTTCCAATTTCTAGGGATCCCCCCGAAGGGGGAACTTATCTCACCTAGAATGATAAAGACTAATGAAGCTTGTTTCCAATTTCTAGGGATCCCCCCGAAGGGGGAACTTATGTCAGCGTCACGTTCTACACTGAGAGTGAAATCGTTTCCAATTTCTAGGGATCCCCCCGAAGGGGGAACAACCGGATCTGTCGCGCAGTACGCGTGGTAGATCAACTTGTTTCCAATTTCTAGGGATCCCCCCGAAGGGGGAACCATCTGCGTCTGTGAAACTAAACTCCAGACCTTTAGGTGTTTCCAATTTCTAGGGATCCCCCCGAAGGGGGAACTTCCTGGTTCCAAACCGGTTGTTGAACCACCCAAGTTGTTTCCAATTTCTAGGGATCCCCCCGAAGGGGGAACACCATCGTCATGAAGGATAACTACAAAACTCTTGGAGATTGTTTCCAATTTCTAGGGATCCCCCCGAAGGGGGAACTTACTGGAATTACCATACCCAACGATGGACTCGGCTAACTAGTTTCCAATTTCTAGGGATCCCCCCGAAGGGGGAACACTGCCTAAACCCCACTATGAACCAAAACCCTTAGTGTTTCCAATTTCTAGGGATCCCCCCGAAGGGGGAACCTTTATAAAAATCAAATTGCTGGTCCTAATTTAGTAGCAAGTTTCCAATTTCTAGGGATCCCCCCGAAGGGGGAACTGTACAGTCAGTATGGTATTCGTACACTGTCTACACTTTTAACAAAAGTTTCCAATTTCTAGGGATCCCCCCGAAGGGGGAACGTTCTATTACAGGGGGCGCTGGGTGATTTTTCAGGTTTCCAATTTCTAGGGATCCCCCCGAAGGGGGAACATGAAGACGTTCTTCTACAAGGGGCGTTGGATGGTGTTGGTTTCCAATTTCTAGGGATCCCCCCGAAGGGGGAACCAGCACGATTTAACCTCCCCCACCAAGACACCCAGGAAATAGTTTCCAATTTCTAGGGATCCCCCCGAAGGGGGAACGATCCGAGTAAGATCACGGAGAAGCTCACAACGAGAAGGTTTCCAATTTCTAGGGATCCCCCCGAAGGGGGAACCCCGGGTTTCAGCAAGAAAATTCATATGCAGCCTATTGTTTCCAATTTCTAGGGATCCCCCCGAAGGGGGAACGGTGTGGTAGGCCAGTAAAGGGATCAACAAAACTTACTGGTCGTTTCCAATTTCTAGGGATCCCCCCGAAGGGGGAACTCCCATAAAGATCCTAAAAATACCTGTCCTTTTATACCTAAAGTTTCCAATTTCTAGGGATCCCCCCGAAGGGGGAACAGCAGTTAAGAATCTACTGATTGCACTTGTTTATAGTTTCCAATTTCTAGGGATCCCCCCGAAGGGGGAACGAGATTGACCGAGTTGAGTTTGCCAACCAGAACCAGGCGTAGTTTCCAATTTCTAGGGATCCCCCCGAAGGGGGAACGCGGAGGTATCGAGAGAGATTGAAACAGCGACGTTTCCAATTTCTAGGGATCCCCCCGAAGGGGGAACAATGACCCAGGAGCCCACCTCAGCCAAGCCCTGGACGTTTCCAATTTCTAGGGATCCCCCCGAAGGGGGAACGAGACCACCCAGGCCATCCTGGCGGCAGCCAAAGAAGTTTCCAATTTCTAGGGATCCCCCCGAAGGGGGAACCCCATTAGGGCTTATTGGAAGGGAAGATTACCTGAGAGATGTTTCCAATTTCTAGGGATCCCCCCGAAGGGGGAACTGCATCCGGGGGAGCAAGCAGCCAACCGGCTATCTCGAGTTTCCAATTTCTAGGGATCCCCCCGAAGGGGGAACTGGACCAGCGATGGTGTTGGCGGGCGTAAATTGACCTTCGAGTTTCCAATTTCTAGGGATCCCCCCGAAGGGGGAACGCACTCGCATTTGCTTCCAAGGCTGGGTTGTTAACAGCCAGTTTCCAATTTCTAGGGATCCCCCCGAAGGGGGAACTGGCACGAATTACAGACTCAATCTGTTCAATCCAGCGGTTGTTTCCAATTTCTAGGGATCCCCCCGAAGGGGGAACATTATACGTGCATCCCGGTGTGAATACATCCGGGATGGTTTCCAATTTCTAGGGATCCCCCCGAAGGGGGAACTGGTCAAGGTTACATTCTAGTCACATTTTATTGTGAAGTTTCCAATTTCTAGGGATCCCCCCGAAGGGGGAACCTTGAGTAATCCGAGAGTGTATATAGGGGAGTACTACTTACAGTTTCCAATTTCTAGGGATCCCCCCGAAGGGGGAACTTGGGCCTTCGGTTATTAGCCTCAACAAGGCTAAAGGTTTCCAATTTCTAGGGATCCCCCCGAAGGGGGAACGCAACAAGTGGTTGACCATTGAGGAGGGCTACGCTGAGTTTCCAATTTCTAGGGATCCCCCCGAAGGGGGAACTTTTCTTCAACTCATTAAGCTGCTTCATTAAGACATCGTTTCCAATTTCTAGGGATCCCCCCGAAGGGGGAACCTCGAGTTTCAGCCACTGCCGCATGGCTTCCACCTGCTTGCGGGTTTCCAATTTCTAGGGATCCCCCCGAAGGGGGAACGTGAATGGCTACGGTTGGAGGCTCTGCGGCAACGCAGTTTCCAATTTCTAGGGATCCCCCCGAAGGGGGAACCTGGCCAGTGGTAAAGTGCTGACCGTCAATCTCAGCCTCGAGTTTCCAATTTCTAGGGATCCCCCCGAAGGGGGAACTCCACCCCTATTAAACCCAAGCAGGGCAAGGAATGCAAGACC
>NZ_JANSHN010000026.1:0-49136 GCF_047461655.1 Synechococcus sp. W55.1 | reverse complement strand
CTAAAAAAACCAACTTCATCCTCTTTCCTCTATAAATTACTCTCTCTATCCTAACATAAGATCAACACGACCTAGGGGAATGTCTCCAGTTCAATCAACACAACTGCACCCAGAGTTTCCAGCCGACCGTTCGGGTATGCGGAAGGCGGTCAACTCAAGACAATTGGGCAGCAACGGCTTTCAACAGGTGTTTTTGGTCAACGGGCTTCGTCAAATAGGCATCGGAGCCAAAGCATAACCCCTGTTCAATCTCTTCGGGAGAGATTTTCGAGGAGAGAAAGACAAAGGGGATGTGAGCCGTGGACTGATCCCATCTCAGAGCATCCAGCACCCCATAGCCGTTCAGCTTGGGCATCACCACATCGCACAACACCAAGTCCGGCATCAGCGTGCGCACCATCTGCAAACCCTCCTCTCCATCGGTGGCCGCCACCGCGTCGTACCCCGCTCTTTGCAACACCTTCTGCAGGTAGGTACGGATGGAGGGTTCGTCTTCAATCACCAAGATGCGTTTGGACATAACTTTGTAAAAAAGCAAGCAAAAACCAAACCCAGCCCAGCCTGTCGGGCCCACTATCCACTTCCCGGAGCAACAGAGATCCGAGTTGATGCAGGAGCAAGTAAAAGAACTATAGGGGCAGTGTAGGGAAACCCTGAGGAAAAAAACTCCGCCAAATCGCTCATTCTGGGATCCCACGGCTCTGCAAAAATCCTGGTAGCGTGAGGGACAACTTTCCTTGTCCGTAGATTTGCGGTTATGCCAGGTAGCCCAAACTCCTCTCCTCCTTTGGGAGAGGGGCCGGGGGGGAGGGCAGCCTATTCTGAGGTCAGTTGTCGTTCCATCAGGCGGGCGAGAGCGGCGGTGGGAGTGGTCTGCCCTTGCAGCAACTGGTGAACCTCTTGAGTAATGGGCACGGGGATCCCGTGTTGGGCGGCAATTTTTACAACGACCGGAGCTGTGTAAACGCCCTCGGCAGTACCCTCCATTTCGGCCAAAATCTGCGACAAAGGCTTGCCCTGGCCCAGCCCGTAGCCCACCCGGTAGTTGCGACTGAGGGAACTGTGACAGGTGGCCAGCAGATCCCCCAACCCCGACAGGCCGTTGAAGGTTTCTGCCCGTGCCCCCAGCTTGGATCCCACCCGGATCATCTCTGCCAGGCCGCGGGTAACCAGAGCCGCACGAGCATTGGCCCCCAGTTGCAAGCCATCACACACGCCAACAGCGATGGCGATAACATTTTTCAGGGTGCCGCCTAGCTCCACTCCCAGCGGATCGCTGCTGGTATAGAGGCGGAACCGCTCCGAGGAAAGGGCATACTGCACCTGCACAGCGGCCCAGGGATCCCGGCTGGCCACCACTGCTGCTGCCGGCAAGCCTTGGCGGATCTCCGCCGAAAGATTAGGCCCCGAAAGCACCACCAGGGGCTGCTCCGGGAAGGTGGCCCCCCAAATTTGGGTAGGGGTCAGAAGCTGCAGTGGATCCAACCCTTTGGTGGCCGAGACCAAAATTGCCTGCGGCGGGATCCCCACTTGGCGCACCGCTTCCACCACAGGGCGTACCCCCGCCATAGAGACGGCTGAGATGAGGATTTGGGATCCCTGGAGCACCTCTGCCAAATCCAGGCCCTTGCGGCGATCCCAAACCCGCACCCGGTGCCCTTGCCCCTGAGCCAGCATTGCCAGGGTACTTCCCCAAGCCCCGGCTCCCAAAATAGCAACACTTTGAGGAGATGTTGGGCTGTGGCCTTCTGCGTTAGTGTTCATCCGACCTTTCCACCCGCAGACTTCTTTTAAGCTTTCCTCGTGAGATGCCTCTCAAAAAACCTGCACCGGCGAAGGGAAGACCAACGGCAAAGGTTAGTATGGGTGGATACCAAATCATGGGTTAGCTCGAGAGCAGACGACATGGCAGAAGCAGGGATCCCCCGTCTTCCTCCTGAGGTAGCCGCCAAGATGGGAACCTGGCAGCACGGCTATGCCCTTACCAATGGCATTCAACTGCACTATGTCACCCAAGGGGAAGGGGAGCTGGCGATCTTGTTGCACGGTTTCCCGGAGTTTTGGTACTCCTGGCGGCATCAGATTCCGGTGTTGGCGCAGCGGTTTCGCGTGGTGGCACCCGATATGCGCGGCTACAACGATTCCGACAAACCGGATCACGGCTATGACCTGGATACCCTTACCGAGGATATCCGCGGCTTGCTAAGCCACTTTGGGGCCCGAAGAGCGGTGGTCGTAGCCCACGATTGGGGGGGAGCCATTGCCTGGCACTGGGCGCAATTTTTCCCTGAGGAGATTCGCAAGCTGGCCGTCCTCAATTCTCCCCATCCGGCCTGCTTCCGGCGGGAGTTCTTGAGCAACTTGGATCAACTGCGCCGCAGTTGGTACTTGTTCTTTTTTCAGTTGCCTTGGCTGCCAGAGTGGGTGCTGCAATGGGACTTGGGAGATTGGGTGCGCCGCATTTTCCAGGAAACTTCGGTGCGCAAAAGCGCCTTCACCCGCCACGACCTCAAGCTCTACCAAGAGGCCCTCTCCAAACCCAAGGTTCTCACCTCTGCCCTCAACTACTACCGCCAGCTTTTTAACCTGCCCACTTTGCAGAACCTGTTTTTGCAGCCCATGCGGCAAATCCTCGCCCCTACCCTGCTGATTTGGGGAGAAGAAGACTTTGCCCTCAGCCGCGAGCTAACCGAGGGGATGGATCCCTTTTTCCCCAACGGCCTGCGCAAGGAGTACATCCCCGAATGCGGCCATTGGGCGCAGCAGGAAGCTCCGCAAACGGTCAATCGGCTGCTGATGGAGTTTCTCTAGCGGGCCGGGCTTGGGATCCGCTCTTTACCATCTTCAAGGGTTGACCCTAGAATAATCCACTGAGTTTATGGGAGAACCGGCATGGCCCTGGAGTATCCATCCCATCTGCGCTACGTGGACACCCACGAGTACATCCATGTTGAGGATGATATTGCGGTGATTGGGATCACGGCTTATGCCGTCGATCAACTGGGGGATATCGTTTTTGTGGGCTTGCCCGAAGAAGGGACAGAGATTGAAAAAGGGGAAAGCTTTGGCTCGGTGGAATCGGTCAAAGCCGTCGAAGATCTCTATGCCCCTCTTTCTGGAGAGGTGGTGGCCGTGAATACAGCGGTGGTGGAGAGCCCCGAAAGCCTTGCCGACGATCCCTATGGCGATGGCTGGCTGATCAAGGTGCGCATTGCCAACCCCGAAGATCTCGAGGACACCATGAGCGCCGAAGCCTACGCCAGTTTGGTGGAGGGATCCTAAACTCCAGCAGTTGGCCCTGAACTACAGCAAAGTCTCTCGGTTACCACCCTCAGCTTTGGCCCGGTAGAGGGCTTTGTCGGCAGCAGCCAGCAGACTTTGTGGGTCAGTTCCTTCTTCCAGCTCCAGCAGAGAGGCGATGCCCACGCTGCAGCTTAGGGAGATGGTCTCCGTCCCCGCCTGCACCAACAGGGTCTGGACAGCCTGCCGCAAGCGTTCTGCCAGCCCTAGGATCTGCGAGTTCGGGATCCCGCGCACCAGCAGGGCAAACTCATCGCCCCCCAAGCGGGCCACCAGATCGTCTTGGCGAACGTGAGCTTGCAATCGCCGCGCCACCTGGATTAAGGTTTGATCCCCAGCCCAGTGCCCCCAGCGGTCGTTGATTTGCTTAAACCCATCCAAATCCAGATAGAGCACGTGGAGGGGAATGCGATGGCGAAGGGCAAAGGGGATCTCCAGCTCCAGTTGCTCCAGGAAAAAACGTCGGTTATGCAAGCCGGTCAGCGGGTCATAGAGGGCAGCAGTGGCCATTTGCAAAAAGAAGGCTTCTTCTGCCGCGTTGTAGTAGGCAAACTTGAGGGTGCTGGCCCCCACTTGAATGTAATCTCCATCCTTCAGGAGAACGCGGCTGACGCGCTCGCCGTTAACATATGTGCCGTTGAGGCTCTCCAGGTCGGTGAGGACATAACCTTCATCTTCTCTCTCCAGCCGACAGTGCTGCCGGGAGACGGCGTGATCCAAGAGCTGGATATCCGCGCAGTGGCTGCGCCCCAAAACCCCACCCCTTGCCAAGGGAAACGTCATGCCCATATTGGCGCCGCTGAGCACCGTTAGAAAGGCCGCAGTTGCCTCAGGCTGGGGTCTGCGCTCGTAAAACTCCAAGGGGATCTGAGTGGTTGGCTCCTCTGGCAACTGAGAGAGAGGGTCGAGAGGCATGGAGAGGTCCAACGAATTGTGCGGGTTAGCAGTAAGCACTCGTTAATATCCGTATTATGTCGGTTTTCCCCAGGCCGTGTTTGGGTGAGCGAGGGATGTCTCGCCGGTTCTGATCTGTAAACTTGCGGAACTCTGGAGTTTATCGTATACCATCGCACGCGGTGAGGCCCTCAGTTGAGAGCTACGCGAGGATTCCATCCCGCCTGCGCGGTTGTATCGGCCAGCTGTGGGAAGAAGCTCAATGGCAAACCCCAATTTCCCCAGGATCCCAAGTATTTTTCGGGATAACTCAAAAAACGGGTTCGGTTTGCCCCTCGTTCCCTGATTTCGAGAAGAGGCTCTCTCCTCTATGTCCTACAGATCCTCTGACTTCTGAAGAGTTGCCGAGGCGGCCTAGAATGGGTCTGGGATCCCCGAGAGGAGAAATGGGGCATGATTAGACCCAATTCTGCCCATCTATTGACCCCGGATTTTCGCCTCAGCCTGTCGGTGTTGGCTTTGGCGGTGCCGCTGTTCTGGCTTTCGTTTTGGGCGGGGCTAGGGGTGGGCCTGTTCGGCCTGTTTTTGATGGTGCAGACCTCTCTGATCGGTCTGGCCTTTACCAGAACGGCGCTGCAGGTCTACAGCGGCTCCAAGCGCATCCGCGAGTTCCCCTACAGCGAGTGGCAGGATTGGCAAATTTTCTGGCCGCCGCTGCCGGTGTTGTTCTTTTTCCGAGAAACCAAAAGCATTCATTTTTTGCCGATGCTGTTTAACCCTGCTGAGCTGAAGATGTGTTTGGAAGAGCGGGTGGGTCATCTCCACGCCCAACATCGGTCTCAAGGATCCCCGCCGATTGCTGGTCCGGGTAGCTCCCGCCGATGAGTGGCTCCGCCTTGTGGGTTTGGCAGCAGGCAGAGAGATGGCGCTGGCTGGAGTGTCAGCTTTTGGCGGAGTGGCCTCACGCTTTTGGCTCTCGCCAAGGTCATCCCCATCCCCCATCTCAGTTGGCCGCTCGGCTGCAACTGCCCCCTGAACGGGCCGCGTGGGGCCATCAGGTGCATGGCTGCAACTGGGTTTGGGCAGATGGGATCACGGAAACCCTTGGACAGAAGGGAGAGCAGGACTGCTCTGTTGGTCAAGGGATCTCTACCCGTTCTCAGGCGGATGCGGTCATTGCCCGCCGCCAAGGGGATTCTGCCTGGGTCTGCACCGCTGACTGTGTGCCGATTTTGGTGGCCAGTCGAGAATGGGTGGCGGCCATTCACGCCGGGTGGAGAGGCACTGCTGCGGGGATCTTGTCCAAGGTGCTGCAGGAGTTTCTCCGGGCGGGGATCCCTGCTGCTGGGATCCGCGTTGCCATCGGGCCTTCCATTTCGGGGTCGGTCTATCAGGTGTCAGAGGAGGTGGCGGAGCAGGTGCTGCAAAGCCTACCCCCAGGGCTGGATGCCCGCGCCGCCCTGTTGCCCGATCCTCTGCCTGGCAAGGTTCGCCTGGATCTGCGCTGGGTCAACGGTGCCCAAGCCCAAGCCAAAGGGATCCCCCCTGAACACATTGCCGTCAGCCCCCATTGCACCCTCAGCCAGCCCCAAGATTTCTTTTCCTATCGCCGCGATGGATCCCTGAAGGATGAGCAGGGCCGTCATTGCGTGCAGTGGTCGGGAATCGGCCTGCGGTCGTAGGCAGACTTGACCCAGTTCTGCCCGGAGGAACGGGAAGTAGTGGCTATAATTGCGCTCAAGACAGGGCTCTATCTAACTACTGGAGATCCCATGGTTTACCGCGCTGTTTTCTGGGGATTAGCTGGGATGGCTTTGGCTTTCTCTCTCGCTTTCCTTGAGGAGGCTAACGCTCAAACCTCGCTGACTGGCATCAACCGTGACAGCGTACTGCAACTGAACCTTGGGTCGGGACGCAGCCTCCCTCGGGTACCTGTGGGCGGTTCAGGTTCTGAGGAGGGCCGGGATCCTGCTGCTCCTTCGGCGCAAATGTGGGCAGAGTGGCATATTCGCGCCAATGTCTGTACTGGAAACCTATCCACAGAAGAACTGGCGGAGCTGTTTCCATTGGTGAATCAAGCTCTAGTGGATGCCGTTTGCCGGGGAGGAAGTTAAAGGTTGCCCAGGCTGGCGGTAAGGTGAAGAAGGAGCCTCTAGGTCGCTGCTGCATGGATTTTGAGAAACTTTTGGAGGAATGGGTTGCAGCCTTTGCCCAAGTGGCCGAAGAAAGTTTGGCCTCTTTGGAGACTGCCCTGGTGGAGCTGGCAGAACACTGGGGCGCGCCTCTGCAGGAAGCCCTGAGGCAGTGGGAAGCCCTCTGGAATCTGGAGGAGGAAGTGGAGCCTGAGCCAGAGCCTTTTGAGGAAACCTTCAACCCTTCTGTGGGCGAATCGTTCACCGCCAGCCGTTTCTTCGTCAGCCCGATAGGATTTGGGGGCGTGGTTGTTTACACTTACGTGGCTTCGCCGCCGGAATACATCGGGGATCCCACCTGCCGCTACAACGCCCATTCTCCGGAGTTGCGCTGTGCCGTCAACCCCTGCGGCCCCTGTGAGGGCTGTCCCCACTATGAGCCCCGGAATGAGCCCCGATGAAGGGTGACCGCCTGATTGTTGCGCTGGATACCTCTTCTCAAGAGCAGGCTTTGAAGTGGGTGGACTCTTTGCCGCAGGTGCTGTGGTGGAAGGTGGGCCTGGAGTTGTTCACTGCTGCGGGTTTTCCCATTCTGCAGGCTCTCAAGGAAAGGGGCAAGCGCATTTTTCTGGATTTGAAGCTGCACGACATTCCCCACACCGTGGGGAGGGCCACGGCGGTGGCCGTCAGCTATGGAGTGGATCTGCTCACCGTCCATGCTGCCGGCGGCAGTGCCATGTTGCGGGCAGCCGTGGCAGCTGCCCAGGGCAGTCCTTGTCGGCTATTGGCGGTTACCCTCTTAACCAGCATCAGCCCCCCGCAGGTGCGACAGGAACTGGGCATCGAGATGGATCCCGCCGACTACGTGTTGCATTTGGCCCGGCTGGCTCAAGCCCAAGGCTTTACCGGACTGGTTTGCTCTCCTCAGGAGGTCTCGCGGCTGCGCCAAGCTTTGGGGCCGGAGGTTTTGCTGGTTACTCCCGGGATCCGTCTGAGCCAGGCCAATGGGGGGGATGGTGAGGAGGATCAACAGCGCATCTGCACGCCCGACGAAGCTCTGCGGGCAGGAGCCGATTATCTGGTGGTGGGCCGCCCCATCACCGCTTCTCCCGATCCCGTGGCCGCCTTGCGGCGCTTCCAAGCCTCATGGGATGCTGCCGGGTGAGGGTGTGGGGAGATGCCCGATGTTATTGGGGTAGTTCTGTAATGCAACGACGCCGTAGGCTTGTGCAGTGGATCCCTGAAAAAAGGCCGGCTGGATCCGGCAGGAGGCGTTGGCTAGGAGTCGGTTTGTCGGTGGTTTTGGGCCTGGTCAGCACTCCTGGGCGCGTTAGGGGTGCGGAGCATTTCGTTCCGGCAAGAGGGGAAACTTGCCTGGCTGCTCCTCAGGTTTGGGCTGAGGCTCTAACGGAGCAGTTGCCTTTGTTTCTCAATCTGGCCTTGAGCCGCTCCCGCTCTGAGTTTCAGGTTGTGCTGGTGGGGAAGCCAGAGGTTGAAATGCTCTCTCCAGGGTCTCCGGCCCGCTTACGCCAACAGGAGCTGGCTCCGGTTTTGCCGGACACCGCAACTGCTGTTTCGCCAGAAGCTTTTCGGCTGTATTTCACCACGCTGGAGCGCCGCTTGGTCTTGCCCCAACACCCCCAAAAGGAGGGCAACTCCTTGGCCGGTCGGCGCAGCGAAACCCTGCAACTGGCCTACGAGGCTTATGTTCTGCGGGCTGCTCCTGGGGATCCCTGGCGGTTGGTGCGTCTGCAGGTAACCGGATCGGGGATCCCCATTCGCGATGTAACGAATGGACTCACTGCCCAGGCCATCCGCCGCTGGCAACAGTCGGGTTGCCCCTTGACGGGCGATCTAGAGTTGACTAGACCTTCTCTCTAGCGGCCGGAGCGCTTTGCGTCAGCATGAGTGCGGGAGTATGTCACGCGGGGAGATTCTCTTTTGGAAGTAACGAAGGGGCACTTTTTCTCCCCAACCGGCCAAGAGTAGAGGGCGTTGGATGTTCTGCTGCCGGTCGAGGGCCCACCCCGTGTAGGGATAGTGTTCTGCACTGCTCATGCGAACAGGCTAGGGTTTACCCATGAAGTTTCCCCCCGCCACACCCCGCCCGGGCAAGCGGCTGCCCCGCGGCTCATTTCCCCGCCTGCGGTCGTCCAACAGGGACAACCATCGCCTTCGGCGTTTGGTCGGTTTTGGTTTCATGGGCCACTGGCTGCTTTGGGGGGGGATGGGCCTTCTTTTGGGGCAGCGACTCCGCTCTTGGGGGCAACCGGCTCCTCTGCAGTGGTGGCGCGTTTTGCCGGTGAGCGGTTCTGAGGGATCCCTGACTTTTGTCCAACCGGAACTGCCTCTCTACCACTCGTTCGCGTCAGTGGTGCGGAGCGCTTTTGCCGACAGGCTACTGCCCTGGCTGGCTCAGGGAACCGGGATCCCGGCTGAAGGGATCCTGCAAATCTTCTCGGCTGTAGCCTGCTTGGCCATTCTGCTGCTGTGCTGGAGCTGGGGCAATTTCTGGAGTGCTGGGCTGTGGGGACTCAGCCCCTGGGTGTTGACCCAAGGGTTGGAGCCGGGCAGCGAGATTTTGGGCAGCCTGGTTTTGCTTTGCAGTTGTGGTGTTGGGCCGGGATCCACCTTGCGCTGGTGGGGTCTGGCCTTAGCCTGTGCCCTGTCCTATAAGGTTTGGCCCTTGGCTTTGCTCTGGGCAGGGCTGTGGACGAGCCAGCAGTGGCCGCGGCAACCGTTGCGTTCGCGTCAGCGGCTCGGAATATCAGGACTGCTTTTGCTGCTGCTGGTGATGGGGCTTTCCTGGCTGGGACGGTTTAATTTGCCGGCTACCTCTGCTGAGGTGATTCCCTATCCTCTCAGCTCCCAAAGTGGCTTGGCTGTTTTGGCTACTTTGATGCTGCCCTTGGGGTTGAGCTTGGTGCGGCTGGGCTGGCCTTGGGCGGAACGGCAACAAGCCCTGCTCAGCTTGGCCGGCTTGGGCCATGTCCTCTGGGTGGGAGTGCTGGCAGCAGTGTTTTGGGATCCCCAAGTGAACACCCTGCAGCAAAGTGCTCGCTGGGGTTTGGTGGTGCTCCCCTTCCTATGCCTGAGCGCCGGCGGCGTCTTGGCTGAGATCCCCTACCGGAGCTGGCGGCGGGTTTTGGGATCCCTACTCCTGGGCAGTTCTTTCTTGTTATCGTGGCAGGCATTGGCCTAAGGTATTCTTTCTCTTGCTTGCCATGACCCAGACCTCGTCCGCATCGGCACCGCGTAGCACTTCGCGGCCCTTGTTGCAAACCCTTTTTGCCCAACGGGCTCAGGCTGTGATCCCTTCTCCTTTCGGGGCGGAGATCCCAGGGGCGGTGCCAGTGGTTACCAGTTTTACCTTTGGGCTGGCGGATCCGCGCCTGTTTCCCAAGGCCGACTTGGCGCGGGCCACGGCGGAGGTGTTGGCGGAAGATGGGGACAATGCCCTCAATTACGGCGGCACGTTTGCCGGGCTGATCGACGTGGTGCTGCAGTTGATGCGGGATAGAGGGGTAGAGGCCCAGCCGGAAAACCTACTGATCGGCTATGGCTCTGGGCAGATCCTCGGCCTACTGCCTCAGGTCTTTGTGGAGCCGGGGGATGTAGTCATTGTGGAAGGGCCCACCTTCATGGGGGCTGTCAGCCGTTTTGCGGCGGCAGGAGCGCGTCTGATCTCGATCCCGGTGGATGGGGAGGGCATGGTGGTGGATCGCTTGGAAGAGGTGCTGCGCGATCTGGCTCGCCAAGGGATCCGCCCCCGATTTGTCTATACCATTCCCACCTTCCAAAACCCCAAAGGCTGCACCCTCTCTGGGCCACGGCGGCAGAAATTGGTGCAGTTGGCGGCTGAGTACGGTGTGGTGGTGGTGGAGGACGATGCCTACTACGACCTGCGCTTTGCCGGGGATCCCTTGCCCAGTTTGGCTGCGCTGGATCAGGAAGGCTGGGTTCTGCACGTGGGCACCTTCTCCAAGATTGTGGTGCCGGGAGTACGGGTGGGCTGGGCCTGTGGTCACCCTGAGATCATCCGCCGCCTGGAGATGTTTCGCAGCGAGGGATCCCTGGGGCCCTTTCTGGGCCGGGTGGTGGCCCGCTATTGCGGGGAGGGCCGTCTGCAGAGCCACATTCAACTCCTCACCCGTCGCTACCGAGAAAAGTGCCAGGTGATGCTGGAGGCCATCGCTCAACATTTTCCCCCCGAAGTCAAGGTGGAGGCCCCTGGGGGTGGATTCTTCGTTTGGTGTGAGCTACCCCCTTTCCTAAGCGCCAGCACCTTGTTGCAGGCTACCCGTGCCCTGGGGGTCACCTTCCTACCGGGCACCCACTGCTTTGCCGACGGCCAAGGAGACCATGCTCTGCGCCTGGCCTTCAGCTATCAACCCGAGGAGCGCATTGTCAGTGGGATCCAGACCATTGGGGAACAACTGTACAGACTGATACACTCTTGCGCCAGCGGTGCGGAGCAGCAAGGGAAGGAGCTCTCCAAAAGCATGGATCCTTGAAGCCCAGAGCGCAGATTTCCCGCTCACCTGCCCCCCACAGCCTTGGCCACGCGCCGGAAAAATTGCCCAACGCCCTTCACCAGGTTAGGTGCAGATTCTGGACGAGCCGGGATCCCTGCCATGAGGGTGTAGTAGTCATCCAAGAGGGTGTGCTCTTCTGGAGAGACCGTGTTGTCGGCCATCATCAGGTTGCCGATTGCTCCCAAAAGTTGCATGCGCTCGGTTTCGCTGGCCTGGGCAAGATAATCGGCCATCCAGCGCTCGGTTTGCTCCATTGGGATAGGCTCTTGGATCAGTTCTCGCAGCTCGGTATCGTGCTCCAAACCATAGCGGCGCAGCAGGGATCCCAAGTAGGCCAATTCCTGGGGTTCCAAATGCCCATCGGCCCAAGCAGAGCCGGCCACAATTTTGAGCATGAGCTGATGTTGAGTTGTGGGGTTCATGGTGGGATCCCTTGCTGAGAACTGTTGTCGCTACGCGACACTTCTGCGAACGTGTCAGGGGGCCAGAGACCTTAGAGGCTGCAGAGTTGAGGGGATGAACAGCTTAACTATAGCCAGACCTTGGGTGAGCCATCTGCATTCGCGCCAGCGGTGCGCAGCCCTTTTTTCGGCTAGGATCGTTATCTGTATTACGAACACTGAGCTATTCGCGATAGCGGGACGGAGTCCTTTTTCTCGCCCATTCTTGCAATGCTGAGCGCCTCTCCTTGCCAATTGGATCTTGCCATTCCGGCCCCAGGTCGGCTGTACCGCGGCAGCGGCGTTCTGGAAGCTGTGCCCCTCACCGTGCTGGGATCCCGTGTGCTGGTGATCGGGGGGGAACGCTCCTTGGCTGTGGTTGAGTCCCCTCTGCAGCGCAATTTCGCGCGGGAGCCTGCCGTCCAAGTCCACTGGACTACCTACGGGGTAGATTGCAGCGAGTCGGAGCTGGCGCGTTTGCAGGCGCTAGCCATGGCGGAGTCCACAACCGGCATCTTGGGGGTAGGCGGGGGCAAGGCTCTGGATACGGCCAAGCTGGTGGCCCACCGGCTGCGGATCCCCGTGGTTACCGTGCCCACCTCTGCTGCCACCTGTGCCGCCTGGAGTGCCCTATCCAATATCTACTCCAACAGCGGCGCTTTTCAGCGGGATGTGGCCTTGGATCAGGCCCCAGCCGCCTTGATCTTGGACTACGACCTCATTCGTCAGGCTCCCCCTCGCACCTTGGTAGCCGGGATCGGAGATGCCTTGGCCAAGTGGTACGAGTCTTCTGTCAGCAGCGGCGCATCGGAAGATGCCCTGGTGATTGGGGCAGTGCAGCAAGCCCGTGTCTTGCGGGATTTGCTTCTCCAGCAATCGGCGGCGGCCCTGCGGGAGCCGGGCGGAACTGCTTGGAAACAGGTGGTGGATGCTTGCATTTGCCTGGCAGGGATCGTTGGCGGCATGGGTGGGGCCAAATGTCGGACGGTGGCTGCCCACGCTGTCCACAACGGGCTAACCCATTTGCTGGGGCATCGGGCCACTCTGCACGGAGAAAAAGTAGCCTTCGGTATCCTGGTGCAATTGCGCCTGGAGGAGATCTTGCAAGGAAACCAGTTGGCGCTGGCGGCACGTACCCAGTTGCTGACCTTTTACCGGCAGGTGGGGTTGCCCCTCAACTTGCGGGATCTCAAGCTGGGTCACCTGGGATCCGCCGACCTGCTGCAAGCCGCCCAAGTGGCCTGCCAGCCAGGATCCGATATTCACCACCTGCCCTTCCCCGTCGGCCCCGAAGCCCTGCTGGTTGCCCTCACCACCACCGATTTAACCAGCTCCAGCCCCGTTCTGCCTCGGGTCTAGGTCATTGCCCCTGGCAGAGGATCATCTGCCTGCTATCAAACTCCGCCGGTACGGGCCTGAGTTGCCATCATGCGCAGGCGGGCTTCGCCGTAGGTTGCAAAGGTAGCGCCGGCAAAGATCAAGGCCCCACCCAGCCAAGTCCATCCATCGGGGATCTCAGCCAGCACCCAAAACCCGATTAAGCTGGCCCAGAGCAGACGAGAGAAATCTAAAGGTACGAGCATGGTCAACTCAGCCATCTTGTAAGCCTGGGTGAGAGCCACCTGCCCAATGCTGCCCAGCAGCCCCATAGCCATCATCCACAGCCACTGTTCGGGAGAGGGCCATGTCCAAACCCAAACGGTAGCCAGAAACGAGAGAGGGGTTTGCAGCAGGCCCATGTAGGCCGTGATGGTGAGGCTGGACTCAGTACGGGAGAGGATCTTGAGCACAATGGTCACCCAAGCAAAGAGGGCGGCAGCCGCCAAAGCCAACCCTACGCCCAGGGATAGCTCCCGAAACCCCGGCCTCAGCATTACCCAAGCCCCGGCAAACCCGAGCCCCAGAGCCATCCAGCGGTAGTGGGACATGCGCTCTCCCAACACCAACACCGCCATCAAGCTGGCAAACAAGAGCTGGACAAAGCTGAGCGCCGTAGCTTCCGCCAAAGGCAAGAGGCTGGCTGCCCAAAAGGAGAGCAGCATCCCCACCGTGCTGATCGCCGAGCGCAGGAGGTAAAAGTCCATCTTGGCGGTGCGCAGGGATCGGATCCCGACCCGCAACACCAGCGGTGACAGGGTGAGAAACCCGAATAGGTTGCGCAAAAAAACAATCTGAAACGGATGAAGGGCGGGAGTGTTGAGCCGGATGATCGCCCCTAAACAGGCAAAGCAAGCGGTGGCCAGCAGCTTCAGGGCAACTCCTTGCCAGATCCTCGTTTTTCCCCACCCTGCAAAGCGGCCCAACTGGTGGCGACACCACGTCTCCAAAGTCACAGCTCACACCTAAACGGTTTAGGCACTAAGTTTTAAGCTCTGGACTCCCAGCTTAAACGGACTTCCAGGGATCCGACCTACCACCCTAGGCAATCTTTGCCGTCCACCGGCACTCCTGATCCCTCTCGCCAGGGGGAAAAAGATGGGGATCCCAAGACATAGCTATTTCAAGTAGCCGTAAACACTTCGTCCCGTCGCTGCATGTCTCCCCTCTCTCTTTGGGAGAGGGGCTAGGGGTGAGGGAGGAGACCGGTTGAAACCTCTAGGTTTGCCTGAGAATTTCTTGCAGGTATCCGATGACCATTTCCGGCTTGAGATGGGCCATACAGGGATGGCCTTCCACCGGGCAGGCTTCGTTTTTGAACTTGTTGTCTACACAGACCCGGCACTTGTAGGCGGTTTGGGTGAGGTAAACGTGGGGCAGACGAGGAGCCCATAGCCGTACTGGGCTGGCCCCATCTCCATCGGCATCGTTGCCAAACAGGGCAATGGTAGGGCAGCCCACCGCCGCCGCAATGTGCATCGGCCCCGCATCCACGGAGATACAAACCCGCGCCCGCTTCAAGGCTCCTGCCAGCTCGATGAGGCTGGTTTTGCCCCGCAGGTCAACCATTCCTGTTTGGGCCAGCAGTTCGTCTTCGCCGCTGCCGCCGTGGTAGAGGGATCGCTGCAGCTCCGGCGCGCTGCCGATCAACCCCACCTGCCATCCCTGTCCCTGGCACCACTCGATGACCTGCCGCCAGTAGTCCAGGGGCCACATCTTGGCGCGGCGGGTAGTGGTGATGTGCACCAAAACCTCTGGCACCGGAAAATCGGGATCCCGGCTGGGTAGCTCCAGACGAAAAAAATCCGTCTCCACATAGGCCAGGCGGCAGAAGATCTCGGCAATGTAGTTGCTGGTGAGGATATCTTTGTAGCGCTGCAAAAACTCCAGGCTGTTCCAGTCGTCGTCTTGGAGCATGCGCTGCACCGGGTCGGAGCCGGGATCCAACTTGCGGCGAAAATCCAAGGTCAAACCGGCTCCGGCAATGTATTGAGGACGCAGCGCCGTCACCGCCACCAAGTTGAGCTCGCTGAACTCGTCGCAGTTGATGGCCAGATCGTAGGGCCCGGCCTGAGCCACCCGTTCTCGCACAGCAGCGGTTAGGGCCTCGAGGTAATCGGGGCGACGGCTGTAAAGAGGAAAGCTAAAGTCAATGTAGGGACAGTGAAGTTCGAAGTCGCGGGTAATTTCGCTGCCGAAAAAGTCCAGCACACAATCGGGGTACTTCTCCTTGAGGCCCCGCAACAGCGGGATGGTAACCACAAAATTGCCCACCTTGCTGGAGGAAAACACCGCCAGGTGGGGATGTTCCCGCAGAGGTTGGTTGGCAAACCGTTGCATAGGGCTAGGGGAAGATAGCGTTTGCGGCCTCGTCGCGACAGCGTTGCGGTTCCTGTTCGCGTAAGCGTTGCGTGGCAACATAGGGTGCCGCAGGCACAGCAACAACCCCGCCAGGGGCGGTGCAGACAGAGCACTTTTGTTAGGCTAGCATTCCCCTGTCCTGCACTTGGATGGCCATGTTGGGATCCCTGGGCCTCAGGGGAGACTGGCTTGGCTGCCATCCCAGATGACCACCACGGCAAAGCGATCCAGGAAGCCATCTGTCGCATTCATCTGGCGCAGGCTAAAGGCATCTTCGGCGGAAATCACCAGGTCGTAGCCAAGGGTACGGATGGCGCGAATGCGGTGGGGCCGTTCCCCAATGCGGTTTACCAGCGAGCGGGCCTGCTCTTCCGAGGTGGCATAGGCGGCTGTGCCCTCGCTGCCCACGAAGGCGGCGTTGAGGTCTTGGCCAAGATTGACAGGGGTGTAGACTTGGTTGCCGTCGGGATCAAACAGGCGCATCGACTGGCTGGGCAAGAAATCTAAGCCCCGCGCATCCACAATCAACCCCGTCACTTGCGGTTCCCGCCGCTGGGATCCCGCTTCCAGACCCGCTCCACCCCCTGGCCCTTGGCCCGCACCCATCCCTGAGCCAGGGCTGGCTCCGCGCACCCCACTCTGGCCGCTGCCCGGCCCGACCACTTCCCCCTGCCGGGATCCAGAGCCACTGCCGCCGGGGCTGGTGCCGAACTGCCGCAACAGATCCAGATCGAAAACCGGGCCCTCTGCCACTTCCCCGTTGATGGGTTGGGCCGGCTCTACTTTTTGATCCGCTCCCTTGGGTGGGATGGAGTCCTTGGTTGCCGGACGCCAGGGCGCTGCTTCAGAGGCAGGCTGCTCTCCGGCGGGCAAGGCAGGGGATCCCCCTTGCAAGCGGTAAAGGGGAGGAAACAGCGTCTGTGCATTGATCGCTTCCATGGGCAAGACCGATCCCGACAGCAGGATCCCCAGCGCTGCCCAACTCATCTGGATCCCGGAACCTTTCCCGGCAGGCTTCCACCTCCTCATCCCAACACCTCTTGGCCACGAAATCTGCGGCCCATCTCGCAACAGCTCACCTTTCCCCCATGCTACCCAGGCGAGGCCGGTTCGGCAGGGGATCCCGCGCAATCCCACCCTTTGTTTTTGATCCCCAGCGATCCCCAAGCTCTTGACCAACAGGCAAAAATACGCAAACATGGGTTCATCATTCTTTATGATCCCCGTTGATCCCCACCTGATGGTTGTCAGCGGCTGGAGAGCGCAAGGCAGGCCGGCACGCCAGCGGGTTCGAGGCTGTACTGAGCCGCAAGCTGGGATCGGCCTTTGGGTTAGAAGCTGGAGCATTGCACAAAGCCCGATTTGTCGAAGAGAAGACAGGAGACCCCGACCATGCCACAAGAGCGGATCCCGTTGGAAGAAATGACCATCCGGCAGTTGCGGGAAGAAGCTGCCCGCTATCAGATCCCCAAGTACAGCCGCATGACCAAGGAGCAACTTGTCCAGGCCATTCGGGAAGCCCAAGCTGCTCGCAGCGGTCGTCCCGCTGACACGATGCCAGAGCCGAGCGGCCAAGAGTCGGTTACCCAAACGAAGTTTGTGGGCCAAGAGGTTGGCGGTAAGCCGGATCTGGCCGATGTGGACAAAGGGCTGGGCGATTTGCCGGGCGGTTACGGGGAAAGCCGCATCGTTTTGCTGCCGCGGGATCCCCAGTGGGCCTACGCCTATTGGGATGTGCCCAACGAGGCTAAAGAAAGCAAGCGCCGCGAGGGCGGCCAACAGTTGGCGCTGCGCCTCTACGATGTGACGGATATCGATTTCAGCTACCAGCCGGCCCACAGCATGCAGGAGTACCCCTGTGATGAGTTGGCGCGGGAGTGGTATTTGCCGATCCCGGTGAGCGATCGTTCCTACATTGTGGAGATCGGCTACCGGACGGCAGATGGCCGCTGGCTGATGTTGGCCCGCTCGGCTGCAGTGATGGTGCCGCCAGTCTTTCCCTCCGACTGGTTTGAAGAGCATTTCCTGACGGTGCCCTTCGATATGGCCCTGCAGGGCCGCACCCTCTACCAGCTCAGCGAGCCTTACAAGCGCAGTGCCACCGGCATGGGTGTGGTGGCCTACAAGGGCGATGAGCCGCAGCAAGGGGCCATGGTCGATCCCTTCCTAGAAATGGTGGGCGGCTTTGAGTCAATGCGGGTGGCGGGATCCCTGTTTGGCAGCCACCAGATGGGCAGCCGCCAATTGGTGCCGGAGCAGGCCATCAGCTCGTTTATCATCCCCTCGGGTGTGGGCATGATGGGGATGGCCATGGCCGAAGTGCCTGCTGCTCCTTGGATGGCTTCGGGATCCGGCTTGGGCCTGTTCTCGGGGGCTTCCGAAGTGCTGCCGCAGCGCTCTCGCAAGTTCTGGTTGGTGGCCGATGCCGAGCTGATTGTCTATGGGGCCACAGAGCCGGATGCCACCGTTACCATTGGCGGGCGCAAGATCCAGCTCAACCCCGATGGCACCTTCCGCTTCCACATGGCTTTCCCAGACGGCAACATCGACTTCCCCATCTTTGCGGTGGCTGCCGATGGCGAGCAAAACCGGGAGATCCACATGACCTTCGACCGCCGCACCCTCTCCCGCCGCACCAACACCAAAGAAGAGGCCATCGAAGAGCTGTTGCCCTAAAGGATCCAACCTTCGGCTTCTCGCCCCCTGGAGCTGGCCGGGGGGCTTTTTTCCCTGGGCTGGAGAGCTTGACTCCAGCCATCAAAACAGGGGATGCCAGCCCTAGGAGAGGTCGATCACCCGGATCAGTTGTTTCAGCTTCTCCATCACCCGTCCGGAGCGAAGCAGGTCTTCCGCCTGTTGGATCCCTTCTGGCAAGGATGGAGCAAGCCCGAGGAGCCACAGATAGCTGCCCCCATTCCAGAGAACGGCTGGGGTGAGTTCACAGGGATCCCCGCTGAGCACCTGCTGCATCTGCCGGAGCAGCTCTTTCTCTCCGGAGAAGGGAATCTCCGGGCCTGCCAAGTGGCAATCTCTGGCCTTCAAGAGCAGCCGTTTGCCGCCCTGGTTGAGAATGGCCGCTCGCTCCCGTGGCAGGTCGCAACTGCCTTCCAGACCTTTGACGGTGGTGAATTGCCGAATCTCCCGCAGGGCAAACAGCTCCAGCATCGTGGCCTCGGTGGGAGGATGCACATAGCCGGCCACCAGGTGAAAGGGGCCTTGGTAGGGCGTCCAGACCAGTTCCAAGGTGGCCAAGGGGGGGCGCTTGCCGATTTGATCCCGGTAGTCCATCAGAGCCTGAGCCTGGGGAAAACAGGTGGGCAAATACAAAAATCCCAGCCCGGTTTGTTCCAGCAGTTGCCCCACCCGCTCCAGGGATAGCCCTCGCCAATCCACCCCCAAGCTCCGCCACACCGCTTCCAAGGGCAGCCCATACTTGGTGGGACAGAAGCCAGAGCCATGCAGCAAAACGGCTGACCCTGCCGCTGCCAGCAGCAAAGCCACCAGCACCCCCAGCGGTGCCGTCCGCGAGCGGCCATCGTAGGGATGGCCAAAGATGATCAAGGGATGAGGCAGATCCTGCCGGGGCAGAAGAGGGCCGTACTCTGCATAGGCATCCAACATACCGGCCAGCTCCTCGGCAGTGGGGCGCTTGATGCGGTGGGCAATTAAAAAAGCCCCGATCTGGGCGGGAGTGGCCTCCCCCCGCAGGAGCATTCGAGCAGCGCTGGCGGCCTCTGCCCGGCTGAGATCCTGGTGGGTGTGGGTGCCGCTGCCGATTTTTTTCAACAGCTCGCGAAACTCTTGGCTCATAGCATCGGCGGTCGGGAGCGCTGGGCTACTCAGGATAGGGGGAGATAAGGGCGGAACACTTGAAACTACCGATATGGGTATTTGACCAGAAATTTCTACAAAAGGTCTCTACAAAACCGACAACAGCCCAGCAGAGGGCCAATGGGGATCTGCGCCGGAAGCAGGCTCAGCATTACCAGACTGCCTAATCAGCTGGGCGGCCAACTGCAAAAACCGGCGAATGGGAGGGATCCGATAGCGATCGCTGGTGGTGACCATAACCACCTGTCGTCTCAATAGGGGGGGCTCGGTGGGTCGCACCTGCAAATCCGGATCGGCGCAGCAGTCCACCAGGGCCGACTCCGGCAGGAGGGCAATCAACTGCCCCTGTCGCACCACCCCCCGAAAGGCATCCAAGGTGTTCAGTTCCAGGGCTGCTTTCAGGGGAAGCCCCTGTCGGGCCAGATGGGATCCCACCAAGGAGCGCATGGCATAGCCATCTTTGAACACAGCCTGGGGATACTCCGCCAGCACCTTCCAGGGGATCCGCTCGTAGCGGCTGAGGGGATGGGTGGCGGGCATCAATACTTGAATTGGCTCCGAGTACAGTGGCTCCACCACCAGTTCTGCCCCCCGGGTCATCAGGGGATTCTCCATTACCAGGGCCACGTCCACCAGCCCATCCCTGAGCACCTTCAAGGCGCGGTCGCTGCCCAGAGCGGTAACCCGCAACTGCACCTCTGGGTACTCCCGGCAAAACTGTTGCAGCACCGGCGGCAGTTGATGGGCGATCAGAGAATGGATCCCGGCAATGCAGAGCTCAGTTTGCTGGCCCTGCAGCCATTCTCGAATGCTTTCCTGAGCCCGCTGCCATTCCTGACAGATGCGACGGGCATGGGGCAAAAGCCGTTCCCCAGCTACGGTTAGAGCCACCGGGCTTTTGCGATGCAACAGCGGAGCGCCCACTGCTTCTTCCAGGGCCTGGATCTGGCGGCTAATGGCCGATTGGGTCAGACCGCTGAGGCGAGCAGCGGCCAAAAAGCTACCTGTTTCCACCACGTTCAAAAAAGCTTGCAACAACTCCAGCCGCACTCGGGATCCCTTGATGATGTAGCCTGCCGTGGTGGCATCCTAGCTGGGGAAGCGGTAGGCTTTTGTAAACACCGTTACAAGTTGTTTGTTGGACTGGGGATCCCCAAGCCAGGAGGAGAAGCAGATGGGTTGGGATCCAGCCTTGCTGGAGGGGCTGCTCAACTCCGCCATTCCCCACCTTTTCCCCGCTGCCCAGGTGGTCATCCGCCACAAGGGAAGGTGTATCTACTCAAGGGCGGCAGGTTATCTCGACCCTGAGACCCGGCGCCAACCAACAACCTCGGCCACCCGTTTTGACCTGGCCTCGCTGACCAAGCTCTACACCGCCACCGCCTGCATGGCCCTGGTGGAAGCCGGAGCGTTGCTGCTGGATCAACCGGTCAGTCTCCTGTTGCCGGAGTTTCAGGGATCCCGCCCCATTGCCCCCTATGAAGATCCTCTGCAGCCGGGGAAATGGATTGCTGTGGAACCGGAATCCTTAGGCCAGCTTGTTGCAACAGAACAGGTGACGGTGCGACAGTTGCTGGCCCACACCGCCGGTTTGCCCGCCTGGCGGCCCCTGTTTCGACAGCCCGATGCCGAATCGGCCCGGCACATGGCCCTGCACACCTTTTTGGCCTACAGGCCGGGATCCCGCACAGTCTACAGCGATCTTGGATTGATCCTGCTGGGGCTGGCTTTGGAACGTCTGAGCGGAACCCCTCTGGATCAGATCTTGTACGCCCGGATCTTGCAGCCTCTGGGCCTGAGCCAAACTCAGTTTTATCCGGGGGATCCTTTCGACCCACCCCCTGTCTCTGTCTCTTGTGCCCCCACCGAGCTGTGTCCTTGGCGAAAGCGCCGCCTACAGGGGCAGGTTCACGACGAAAATGCCGCCCGCCTGGGCGGGATCGCCGGCCATGCCGGACTATTCGCCACGGCAGAGGAAGTAGCTGCTTTCGGGGAGAGTTTTTTGACGGGATCCCTGTTGCAGCCCCAAACGGTGAGGGAAATGACCCGCGAGCAGTTGCCTCAGCAAGGGGATGCCCACCGCTGTCACGAGCGCCGGGGTTTGGGGTTTGCCTTGCGCTCCCCGGATCCCTTGGCCAGCAGCTCCCCGTTCAGCCCCAGCGCCTTCGGCCACACTGGCTTCACCGGAACCTCTCTGTGGATCGATCCAGAGCGGGAACTGGTGGTGGCGCTGCTCACCAACGCCGTCTACCACGGTCGGCGGGAGAACGGGTTCCAGGCTTTCCGGGTTGCCCTCCATCAGGCCATCCTAGAGGGGCTCTCCTGATCTTTTGATCTTTGAAAGATCCTTAAGAAAGATTGGATCCCTGACCGAATTGAGGCTGAGGTGGACGAGACCTTTTACCGACAGTTGGCAGATATGCTCTCCCGCGGGCCGCTGGTGGTGGCCACCGTGATCCGCACCCAGGGATCTGTGCCTCGCCAGGCGGGGGCAAAACTGGCCGTGGGATCTGATGGCACCCTGTTGGGCACCATTGGCGGTGGAGCTGCCGAAGCGGAAGTCATTGCCCGAGCGCAAACCCTTTTGCAGACCGCTGTTCCCGTTGGCGATGGCGATGGGGAGTCCTCGCCGGCTGGGATGCAAGTTTCCCTTGACCTCAACAGCCCTCCCTTGGGCGTTTGCGGGGGACGGATGCACATTTGGCTACAGCGATGGCAGGGATCCCTTGCCCAAACGTTGGTGGCCCAGATCCTCCAGGCTCTGACCCAAGGGCAAAGGGCTTGGCTGATCACTCCCCTCCATCCTCAGGGGTTCCCCTACCTCAGCCTTAGCGACAGCGGTGCGGAGCACTTTGCCCCCCTGCCATCCCGCCCACAGCTCCTCGCGGGATCCTGGGTCGAGCCCCTCCTCCCTTCCCCCACCCTGCTGATCGTCGGAGCGGGCCACTGCGGCCTGTCCCTGGCCCAGATCGCCCATTTGGCCGGCTTTCGCATTTGGGTTCAGGACGATCGCCCGGACTGGGTAACCCCTCAGCGCTTTCCCGTTGCCGAGCGGCTGTGCTCAGAACCCTTTGCCCAACTTATCCCCCATCTGCACAGGATCCCGCAGCTCTACATCGCTCTTGTGACCCGCAGCTACAGCCTCGATTGCCAAATCCTGCGGGCCATCTACCACTCCGGCCTGACCCCCCACTACCTGGGGATGATCGGCAGCCGCAAGCGGGTACAAACCGTACTGCGAACCCTGACCCAGGAAGGGATCCCGGAGACCGCCTTCAGTCGGCTCTTTGCCCCCATTGGCCTGGAGATCCACGCCGAAACCCCCGCCGAGATTGCCATCAGCATCACCGCCCAGCTCATCCAGGTGCGACGGGGATCCCCGAAGAGAATGCCCGGCGAAACCCAAGGTGTAGGCTTGCCGGTTAGCCGGAGGACAAGCTAGGCTAGAAAAGCGCCGCGGGGTAGAGCAGCCTGGTAGCTCGTCGGGCTCATAACCCGAAGGTCACTGGTTCAAATCCAGTCCCCGCTATACCTAGGAGACAGTTGCTTAGAGCAGCGTCCGCACATCCACCACCTTGCCGCTGACTGCCGCTGCGGCCACCATAGCCGGGCTCATGAGCAGGGTGCGCCCGCTGGGGGATCCCTGGCGGCCCTTGAAGTTGCGGTTGGAAGAAGAGGCGCTGATCTGGCGCCCCACCAGCCGATCCGGGTTCATCGCCAAACACATGGAGCAACCGGGATCCCGCCACTCAAACCCTGCCGCCTCGAAGATCTCCCGCAAGCCCTCCTGTTCTGCTTCCTGCTTTACCCGTTCTGAGCCGGGCACCACAAACGCCTTCACCCCTGGGGCCACCCGCCGCCCCTTGGCAATCTTGGCTGCCTCCCGCAGGTCGCTCAAGCGGCCATTGGTGCAACTGCCGATGAAGCAGACATCCACCGGTGTCCCTACAATGGGATCCCCCGGCTGCAAGTCCATGTAGGCATAGGCCTCTTTGGCCAGTTCCCGCTCGCTTTCCGGCAGATCTTCTGGGGCAGGGATCCGCTCATCCACCCCAATACCTTGGCCGGGGGTGATCCCCCAAGTAACCGTCGGCGCAATGTCTGCGGCTTGGAATACCACCACGTCGTCGTAGCGGGCATTGCCGTCGCTGGCCAGACTTTTCCACCAGGCTACCGCCTCTTCCCAATCGGATCCCTGGGGGGCAAACTCTCGCCCCCGCAAATACTCAAAGGTCACCCCATCGGGGTTGACGTAGCCGCAGCGGGCCCCTCCCTCGATGGACATGTTGCAGAGGGTCATGCGCTCTTCCATGCTCATGGCTTCAATGGCGCTGCCCCCATACTCGTAGGCGTAGCCCACCCCGCCTTTGACCCCCAGCTTGCGGATGATGTGCAGAATTACATCCTTAGCGTAAACTCCCGGCCCCAACTTGCCGTGGATCTCAATGCGGCGCACCTTGAGCTTGGACAAAGCCAAAGTTTGGGTGGCCAATACGTCTCGCACCTGGCTGGTGCCGATCCCAAAAGCAATGGCCCCAAAGGCCCCGTGGGTAGAGGTGTGGCTGTCCCCACAGGCAATGGTCATCCCCGGCAGAGTTAACCCCTGCTCCGGGGCAATCACATGCACGATCCCCTGCCGACCGGAGCCACTGTTGTAGAAACGGATGCCGTATTGCCGACAATTGCGCTCCAGTTCCTGGATCATCTCCTCCGCTAAGGGATCCGCAAAAGGCCGTGCCCGGTTGTCGGTGGGAATGATGTGATCCACTGTGGCCACCGTCTGCTCGGGAAACAGAACCGGCAGATGGCGCTCCCGCAGCATGGCAAAAGCCTGCGGGCTGGTCACCTCGTGGATCAGGTGCAGGCCGATGAACAACTGCGTCTGCCCAGAGGGCAAAATCCGCACCGTATGGGCATCCCACACCTTATCGAATAATGTCCTCTCGCTCATCTTTCTCGGCCCGCAGCCAAGTCCTGTGAACTTTCAATGTGCTACTTGGGGAAAGGGTTGTCAAGGTACGGGCTGCCGTTATCGCTATGCGATCCCGGTGGGCGAAGGCGGATCTGAGTCCTCAAACCGGGAAACCCCTGCCTCAGCCAACGAGAAACTCGCCCTTCAAACGGGATCCCTGAAGGCCGGCCAAGGCAAAAAGCGATAGCCCGCCTCTTGAATGGCAGCGACGATATCCGGCAGGGCCTCTGCGGTGTGGGGCCAGCGATCGTGGAGCAGCAAAACCAGGGGCTGATCGGAAGCCTGGATCGCCGGCAACTGAGCTCGAACACGCTCCAAAAGTTGGGCTGCGCTTTGGCCCGCGTAAGCATCTTCCGGGCTCATGTTCCAGTAAAGAACTCGATATCCTGCCTGCTCCAGAGAGCGACGCAAAGCAGAATCTAGGCGAAAACCTCCCGGTGGGCGAACAACCAGTTGGGGATCCAAGTTCAACGCTTTGAGCAGTTGGGTTGTCTGATCCACCTCAGCATAAAACAGCTCATTGCTTCCGTAGAGACGTTGATAATCGTGGGTAAAAGTATGATTGGCTAGGGTGTGGTGATGGGCCTGAATCGATTGAGCCAATTCTGGAAATCGGGAAACGTGGGTGCCAATAACAAAGAAAGTGGCCGGGATCTGAAGATCATCCAAAACCTGTAAAAGTCGGGGGGTAGACTGAGGCCAGGGGCCATCATCAATGGTCAGAAAGGCAGAACGAGGTGGCACTTCCAGTAAAGGCCCCAGCACTTCTTCTAAAGGCAGTTGCAAAGGTTGAGTATTTTCTGCCGGATCGAGAAAGTCGGGATCCGGGATCCAGCCATGCTGCAGAAACACCTGCACATGAGCGGGAGCAGGGGTAATCAGTAAACGCCCCGTCTGCTCATTTTGGTTGCCCCAGCTCAGCCGATAGGGCAGATCCGAAGCGACCTCGATGGTTGTTGTATGGGTAATGACTCCGTAGGGGATGTCGATCACATAATGCCCGTTCACCTCTTCTTGATGGATCCAGGCTGCCGAAGGAGCTGATAGATAAATGAGCAAATCTTGGGGATTGGCGCCGCGCACCACCCGAATGCTTTCAATGGGGAGAATGAGGTTGTATTCCGAGGTGGCCGTCAGGTTCAGCTCAAAAAGAGGCTGGGCCTCTACCGTGCAGTAGTAGATCAGTCCAACCAGTAGGAAGGCTAGGCAAAATATCAACGCTTTCAACGCTTTCAGAGAGTGCATGGAATGGCTTAATCCTTCGCAACCAATCATAGGACAGAAGCCACCCAAGCTCGATAGAGCCCATCAATTTAGTGAGGATCCGGAAGGCCCTGGGATCCCAGGTGGCGAGAGCAGGCGCTCTTCCCATTTACGTGCAGGTGAGGCCCGTCGGATGTCCCGCCAAATGGCTGTGGCAGCTAGGGTGCCATCGGCAACCGCAATCGACACTTGGTTCAGGCCCTGCTTCAAATCGCCCAGTGCAAACAGCCGCGGATGAGCAGTGCGACACCACTCGTCGGTTAGCAGGTTTTCCCCTTGCCATTTCAAGCCGGGGATCCCTTTCAAATAAGCATTGTGGTATTTGGCTCCCATCGCCACCAAGCCGGTGGTCGCTTCGATGTAGGTGCCATCTTCCAGCTCCACACCCTGCAATTGATGGTTTTCTCCCCAAAAACGACGAATGGGAGTTTCGTAGAGTGGGTAGCCATGATCCGCCAGTTTTTTGCGCATGTCGGGGCCGACCGAGCAGAGGCCGTGGGTCAACACCGAGATATAGGGTGTAAACCAGTTGAGGACAAAAGCTGTATTGATCCGATCTTCTGAATTGACGATCAACACCGCCTTCTGATCCCGCATTTCGTAGCCATCGCAGATCATACAGACATGCAGTGAATAGCCCGCGTAGTCGTAAACATTCTGCATATCCGACAACTGGGGCAAGTAATCCATAATGCCGGTTGCCGCGATCAAATATTTGCTCCGAAAAACGGGGTAGAGGCTGTTCATTTTTCCCACCTTGACCTTGACTGCAAAAAGGTCTCCCTCATCGGTGGCATCTTCCACAAAACCGCGCAGGTAATCTACCCCCAAGCTGAGGGCATGCTCTGTTCCCTGGCGCAACAGCTCTCGCCCTGGAGTGGTCGGGGGCAATCCCAGATAATTGCGCAAATCCTGCATCCAAAAAGAGCGGCCTCTGCCCTTCTCCACCACCAGGCAACTCAATCCATAACGAGCCAGATAGATTGCCGCCGACAACCCCCCTGCTCCCCCTCCGGCCACAATCACGTCATAGATTTTGCCCAAACCAACCTCTAGATTCCTGCTGCTCAGTTTCATAGACGGGATCCCCTCACCAGACTTCTGCTGGGTGGCCTCAAGTTGTCGGTTGCGGCCCGAAAAATCTTAAGAAGCTCCAGACGTTCCGCAGAGCTGCAGATCATACTTGGTCCATCGCGTTTCTGTTGAGATGTAATCGAGCAAGGGAGCAGTCCCAGCAACCGTCTAGAATGGGGACTGAACTCCCCCTTAGGAGAAAAGCCCTATGCCAGGTATCTTAGCGGCCATTGCCCTGATCTTTGTCGGCTACCTGTTCAACTCGGTCAAAATCATCAGCCAGGGGTATGAGGCATTGGTGGAGCGTTTGGGCAGGTTTCATCGCAAGCTGACCCCAGGATTGCACTTTATTCTTCCCCCTATCGATAGGATTGTGTTCCAGGAAACCATCCGCGAGAAGGTGTTGGATGTGCCTCCTCAGCAGTGCATCACCAGCGACAACGTCTCTTTGATGGCCGATGCGGTGGTCTACTGGCGCATCACCGACATGATCAAGGCCCGCTATGCGGTCGAGGATGTGCAGCGGGCTTTGATTAACCTGGTGCTGACGGCCTTGCGCGCCGAAATTGGCCGTATGGATTTGGATCAAACCTTTTCCTCCCGCGCCGAGATCAACGCTCGCCTTTTGACAGAGCTGGACGAGGCCACAGATCCCTGGGGGATCAAGATCACCCGCGTGGAAGTCAGGGACATTCAACCCTCCAAAACCGTGCAAGACTCGATGGAAAAACAAATGGCTGCCGAGCGGGAAAAGCGGGCCGCTATTCTGAAATCAGAAGGGGAGCAGCAGGCCAGCATCAACCAGGCTGCGGGGGCCGCCAAGGCACAGCTATTGCGAGCAGAAGCGGAGAAGCGAGAGCGGCTGCTGCTGGCTGAAGGCACGGCTGAAGCCATCAAAACCATTGCCGCCACGCTGCAGGAGAACCCAGAGGCAGCCAATGCGCTGCAATACCTGATGGCGCAAAATTATATTGACATGGGCCTCAAGGTGGGCAGCAGTCCCAGCGCGAAGGTGATCTTCATGGATCCCAATTCGATCCCTGGCACCCTGCAAGGGCTGCTCTCCATGGTGGACGTGGCCAAGGGTGGGGAAGGATCTCGCGCGGCGGCCTCTCAGAAGCTGCGTACCCCGGCTTCTTTCCCAACCGAAGTGGACTTTCCCCGGCTCGACTGAGTTGACTGACCATGATGGCCCAGGATCCGGCTTGGCTGCTGGTGGGACAGGTGGTGGCGGCTCACGGCTTGCGGGGCTGGCTGCGGGTTAGGTGCTGGTCGGATTTCCCAGAACGCCTCACAGAGCCCGGACCGCGCTGGCTGCAGCGGGATACGGATCCCGAGCCCCTGCTGCACCCCTTGATCGAGGGGCAGTTTTTCCCGGCTAAGGGTCTTTATTTGGTGCGACTGGAAGGGATCCCCAATCGAACGGTGGCTGAGACCTGGGTGGGGGCTAGGCTGCTGGTACCGGCTTCCCACCGCTTGCCCTTGCAGCCGGAAGAGTACCACTACCGCGATCTCATCGGCTTGGCCGTCTATCACCAAGGGGAGCTGCTGGGACAGGTTTCGGGGATTTTGGCAGCCGGCCAGGATGTGCTGGAGATAACGACCTCTGACCATCGGCAGGTGTTGATCCCCTTTGTGAAAGCCCTGGTGCCTGTCGTGGACTTGGAAAAAGGCGCGCTTCACGTGCAGCCGCCGCCGGGGCTGGTGGAGAGCTTTCTGGGTTAGAGTTCGGCAAGACGGCCTGACTTCCGTACCTGCATCCCATCCTGAACTTGGCCCTCAGAAGCGTCTGTGTGGCCGTTCTAGCCTTTTGTGCTATCATGGGGACAGTTTTTTGATGATAAGCTGATTCCTGGCCTTTAAGGTCAATTTTTCTGGGTTTCTGTTGATCTTGGCCGGGAGCCTTCCTCGGGATTGGAGTTGGGAATGACGGAAAACTACGGTGCAGAGCAGATCCAAGTTTTGGAAGGCTTGGAGGCTGTGCGCAAACGCCCTGGCATGTACATTGGCTCCACTGGGCCGAAGGGGTTGCACCATTTGGTGTACGAGGTGGTGGACAACTCTGTGGATGAGGCCCTGGCCGGCTATTGCAATGATATTCAGATCAGCCTGCATCCCGACGGCTCGGTAGCCGTCTTGGACAATGGCCGCGGCATTCCGGTGGACATCCACCCCAAAACCGGGCAGTCGGCTCTGGTTACGGTGCTGACGGTGCTGCACGCGGGGGGCAAGTTTGGCGGTGGCGGCTACAAAGTCTCCGGTGGGCTGCACGGGGTGGGCGTGTCGGTGGTGAATGCCCTCTCCGAATGGGTGGAGGTGACGGTTTGGCGAGAGGGCAAGGTTTACTTTCAACGTTTCGAGCGCGGGGCGGTGGTGGGATCCCTGAAATCCGAACCCCAGCCCAAGGGATCCAATCGGCGGGGTACAGAGGTGCGCTTCAAGCCGGATGGGCTGATCTTTCCCGAGCGAGAGTTCGACTATGCCCTGCTGGCGGCCCGCTTTCGCGAATTGGCCTACCTCAATGCCGGCTTGAAAATTACCTTTAGCGATCTGCGGCGGGATCCGCCCCACTGCGAAACCTATCAATATGCAGGCGGCATCAGGGAATATGTAGCCTTTATCAACCACGAAAAAACGCCCATCCACTCCGACATCATCTACATCCAAGGGGAGCGGGATGGTGTGGAGGTGGAAGTGGCGCTGCAGTGGTGCTCGGATGTGTACACCGACAATTTGATCGGCTTTGCCAACAACATCCGCACCAACGAAGGGGGTACCCACCTGGAGGGCTTGAAAACCTCTCTTACCCTCACCATCAACAGTCAAGCCCGCAAGCTCAACAAGCTGAAAGACTCCGACAGCAACCTGGCCGGAGAAAATGTGCGCGAGGGGTTGACGGCCATCGTCTCGGTCAAGGTGCCCAACCCCGAGTTTGAGGGGCAAACCAAAACCAAGTTGGGCAACACCGAGGTGCGGGGCATTGTGCAAACCCTCGTCTCCGAGGCGCTCACGGAGTACTTGGAATTCAACCCCAACGTGGCCAGGGGGATCGTCGATAAGGCCATCCAGTCCTTCAATGCTGCCGAGGCAGCCCGGCGGGCCAGAGAATTGGTGCGGCGCAAATCTGCCCTGGAATCTTCCACGCTGCCGGGGAAGTTGGCCGATTGCAGTTGCCGCGACCCGGCGGAGTCTGAGGTGTATTTGGTGGAAGGCGACTCTGCAGGGGGCAGCGCCAAACAGGGTCGGGATCGGCAGTTTCAGGCGGTGTTGCCCCTGCGCGGCAAGATTCTCAACATTGAAAAGGCAGATCCCGCCAAGATCTACAAAAACGCCGAAATTCAGGCCATGATCACAGCGCTGGGTTTGGGGGTGAAAGGGGATGAATTTGATCCCAGCCAACTGCGCTACCACCGCATCATCCTCATGACCGATGCTGACGTGGACGGCAGCCACATTCGCACCCTGTTGCTGACCTTTTTCTACCGCTATCAAAAGGCGCTTCTGGAACAGGGCTATGTCTATATCGCCTGTCCGCCGCTCTACAAAATCGAGTGGGGTCGCAACAATGTTCGCTACTGCTACAGCGACGCCGAGAAAGACCAAATCCTGCGGGGGCTGCCTGCCAACACCAAGTACACCATCCAACGGTTCAAGGGTCTGGGGGAAATGATGCCTGAACAACTTTGGGAGACCACCATGAACCCGGCAACGCGCACCCTCAAACAAATCACCATCGAAGATGCGGTGGAGGCGGATCGCATTTTCACCATCTTGATGGGAGATGCTGTTGGTCCCCGACGGGAGTTTATTGAGGCCCACAGTGCCCATTTGGATCTGGCGGCTCTCGATATTTAGCGACTCTCGATATTTAGCGACTCTCGATATTGGGTGGAGAGAACTCTGTCCCGCCTCTTCGGGGCCCACGGCAGGGGGAAAGTGCTCCGCACCGCTGGCGCGAACGTAACGGTGTTGCAGACGAGGCCGCGAGCAGCCAAAAGCTCCCGGACGGGGCAAGATCCCGGCTGCAGCTCAGACCCTGTGGCAAAGTGAGGGAAGAGCGTTCCAGATCCTGCTATGCCTGCATTGCTTACGGCTCTTCTTGCGGTGCTGGGGGGCTATCTCCTGGGATCCATTCCAACCGGCTACTGGGTAGGCCGTTGGTGGGGGGGGATCGATATTCGCCAACAGGGATCCGGCTCTACCGGAGCAACCAATGTGTTGCGGACGTTGGGCAAGGGGCCCGCCCTGCTGGTGTTGCTGGTGGATGCTGCCAAGGGGGCAGCAGCAGTGGCTCTGGGATCGGCCTTGGGATCCCCGTGGTGGGTGGTTTTGGCGGCATTGTTCGCAGTGATCGGCCATAGCCGTTCCTGCTGGCTGGGCTTCAGGGGGGGCAAATCGGTGGCCACCAGCCTGGGGATCTTGTTGGCTATGGCTTGGCCAGTAGCCCTGACAACTTTCGGCGTCTGGCTGCTGGGGCTCGCCCTCACCCGCATCGTTTCCTTCAGCTCCCTGCTGGCGGCAGTGGCGGCTCCGGTGGTGATGTGGGCAACAGCTCAACCTTTGCCCTATTTGTTGTTTGCGTTGGCGGGCGGGGTGTATGTGATCGGTGCTCATCGGCGCAACATCGAGCGCCTACTGGCCGGGTCGGAGCCGCGCATTGGCCAAAAATGGACGCAATCTCCCTAATTTTCAAGGCACTGTGAAGCAGCTGTATTACTCCGCAACGCTATGCAACCGACCACAGTGGTTTTTGTCTACGGATCCCTGCTGCGGGGCGGCCAATACCACAGCTTGCTGCAGGGGGCAGAATTTTTGGGGACAGACAGCCTCAACCACATTGATCTTTACAGTCTCGGCCCCTACCCGATGGCAGTTCGTGGCCGAAACCGGCTCTACGGCGAGTGCTACCGCATCCCCTTGAGTCTATTGCCCCGATTGGACGAACTGGAAGACCACCCGCGGGTGTACGAACGGCAGTGGGTGCAACTGGATAGCGGCACCTTTGCTTGGGTTTATCTGGGTCGGCCTGAGCAGGTGCAGGGGTGTTCCCTCATCCCCAGTGGCCGCTGGCTGGCTAGAGATCAAAGTGGAGCTTGACGCCCTCAACATACTGGGGCAGCACCAAAGACTCTATCCCACTGTTGTGCTCCGCACCGCTGTCGCGAACGCGAACGGCTGCCGACGGATCCCATTCTTGGGAATCAGACTCTTTGGCGGAGAGAGCACCGGCATCCACAGGGCTGGAAACGCGCTCCAGGTAGTAGATGCGATCCCCGCGTCGCCAAATGTCTGGCTCAGGCAGGTAGAAGAGCCGACCCGGTCGAGATGAGCCGCTCCTCAGCCGCTGCGGGCGCACCAACAACAAGGGCAGGCATAGATCGGCTTTGATTCGATAGGCAAACTGATCCCGCAGCCGTTCAAGGGTGGGATCCTCCAGTCCCATCTGGGCCAGGAAGGGATTGGGCAGCGCTGTCGGGAGCGACTCTTGAGCTGCTAAGACAAAGGACTCCGTCCTGCTGTCGCGAACAGCCTTGTTGCTTGCCTCTGGCAGGGCCGAAGCCGAGAAGGGGAGGGGTAGGCCCAAGTCCGCCAACGTGGGTAGGGTGATCGAGCGCAGCTCAGCCCGGTTGGCCTCCAGATAGCCGGCCCAGCGCTGCAGTTGGGGGAAGGAAGGCTGTAAGGTGCGGATCCCTTCTGAGATGGGCATATCCGGCAGCAACACCGTCCAGATGGTGGCAGAAACCGAGAGCTTAACCATCAACTCGGCAATGGCCCAGTTCACCTGCGGATCCAGAGTCAGGATCAACAGAGTTTCCGCATGGTCGATATCAGCCTTCAACAAAGCAGACTCGTTCAGTACGGCCTCCTGCAGGGATCCGGGGGCAGCCTCTGGCTTCGGGTCAGGTTTGTGGGTGCCATTGCCATGTTGCTCTGCACCACTGTTGCTCCGCATCCCTGACGCGATGGCGGCACGACGCTTCTGCGAAACGGAGTCTTTGGCGTCCGCTGAATGGGAAGCTTCGTAGCTGCCATACCCATTTTTGGAAGCCCCAGAAAGCAGTGGGATCACCTCGACTGTCTGGTTCAGCGAGCGCATCAACTGGGCCAATTGGTTGGTGAGGGGATGATCGCCGATGATTATGGTGGAACTGCCCTGATCCAGACCCAGCCAACGGGCCACCCAAGCCGCGGTCAGCCCCTGTACCGTCACCGTCACCGAGATGGTCAAAAACACCAGCGCCTTGAGGGCATCCCCCCCAGTAATGCCCCGTTCTGTCAGCAGAATGGCAAACAAGGAGGCCACCGAAGCCGCCACAATGCCCCGAGGAGCCAGCCAAGCCACAAACAGCTTCTGCCGCCAATTCAGGTCGCTGCGCCAGGTACACAGCCACACACTCAAGGGACGGATGACCAGCATCAAACACAGCACTGTGGCCAGGGATCCCCAGCCCAGGGCAAACACCGCCTTGAGGGAGAGCGTGGCGGTAAGCAAAATAAAAATCACCGAGATGGCCAACACCACCAACTGGCCGTGAAACTGCCGCACACCCCGCTCAGCAATGGCCGCCTTCTGCCGCACCACCAGGCCCGCCATCACCACTGCCATCAGCCCCGCCTCCGATCGCAGCGACTGGGCCAAGGCAAACACCCCCAGGGCCCCCGCCAGCACCACCGAGTTGCGCAGCTCCTCGGTTAAAAACTGCCGCGACCAAAGCAGGAAGGATCCCATCAGCCAGCCCCCCAGCGCTCCCACCGCCGACCCGATGGCCAGACGGCTGGACAACTGTTCCAAGGCCATGAGAAAACTGGGATGGCCGGAGAGCACCACCTGCAGCACCACCACTGCCAAAATGGCCCCGATGGGATCGATGAGCACCCCTTCTCCCTCCAGGAGCGTGCTGACTGCCGGATCGACCCGTACCCGCTTCAGGATAGGGTTGATCACCGTCGGCCCCGTCACCACCGCCAGGGATCCAAATAAAAAGGCCAGCCGCCAGGGAAACTCCCCCAGATAGTGAGCTGCTGCCGCTCCCCCCACCAAGGTCAGCAGGGATCCCAACAAAACCAAATTGCGCAGGCTATCGGATACCTGATTGAGACGTTGCAGCCGCAGGTTCAGTCCCCCCTCAAACAAGATCAGAGCCACCGCCAACGACACCAGCGCTTCCAGCCCGGATCCCATGACTTGGGGATGAACCCAGCCCAAACCATCTGGCCCCAGCAACAGGCCAAACAGCAGCAGGAATACAATGCTGGGCACTTTGACAAAATTGGCCAGCACCTGAGCAGCGATCCCAGCCACCAGGGCTAGCGTAAACAGGATCGTCAGCTCAAATGAATCTTGCATATTGAGGCTTAACCGAACGCAATAGCGGGACGGAGCCCTTACCTTTCCAGCTACTGAACGCTAACAATCTCGTCGCTGCCATCGTTAACGTCGTTGTTGCTCCGCAACGCTAACGCCAATACAAACTGCTGAAAAGTCTCCAATCGTCAAGGGGGCTTTACCCATCACGTCAGCAGTTCATGAGCCCAAACACGCAGAGCTAACTCATGTGTGTCGGCCCCATGAAGTTGCAAAAGCTACACTCAGCCTGCTTCTCGCTACAGTACACACGACTTACCTCAACGTATCACAGAGCGGGCTTGACGACCACTCTGGCGTTGGGCAGCTCTGTTGGGAATTGAAAGCAAATCGACATGCTGCCAAAAATCTCCCCTTCTAGGCTTTCTCGCCTTCTGAGCGGCTGAGACCGGTCTCTAAGGGCTTAACGCGACGGATAGGCAGATTGGCAATAAGAGCAGTCGTTCCCCCTTCCGTGGCCAAGTGAAACTGCATCCCTTCTGAATCCAGCTCCACATAGCGGGACACCACCCCCAAAATCTCCAGGCGCATCGATTCCAGTGCCGCTGGGGTGAGATCAGCGCGGTCATGGGCCAAGATCAGCTTTAACCGTTGCTTGGCTTGATGGCGGCTGTTGCCGGAGTGCCGAGAAAAAAGCTGATCCAAAAAATCGAGGAGCATAGGTTTTGCCGGCCTTGTTACTCAGTTGTGAAAGTTGTGAACAGGTCAAAATTGCCATTCCAATCTGGATAAAGTGGGGAAAAACGACAAAACAGTTGTCAGAGCACCTTTTGGTTTAAAAACCGTTTGGCCCGCTCCCAAAAAGACTCGCTCAAGCTGGCCAGCTTGGGAAACTCCACCGCTTCCCCTTCTAGCCGTCGGGCAATGCGCTGGATGGCCTGAGCAGCCAGAGTTGGATTGGCGGAGAGAACCAGGGGCTCCCCTTTGTTGGTGGAGACGATCACCTCGCGGTCTTCTGGAATAATACCCACCAACGGGATGGCCAGCACCTCCACCACATCTTCCACCGACATCATCTGGCCGGCTGCCACCATGTCCGGGCGCAGGCGGTTGACAATGAGCTGAGTCGATGAAATCTGGGCGGCTTCCAACAAGCCCACCACGCGATCTGCATCCCGCACCGCTGCCACTTCTGGGGTGGTGATGATGATGGCCTCGTTGGCCCCGGCAATGGCATTGCGAAACCCTTGTTCGATCCCTGCCGGACAATCGATCAGCACGTAGTCATGGCTGCTGGCCAGCTTCTCGATCAACTGGCGCATCTGATCCGGATTCACCGCCGTTTTGTTGCGGGTTTGGGCTGCCGGCAACAGCGAGAGATGGGGGGTGCGCTTGTCTTTCACCAAAGCCTGCTCGAGGCGGCACTCCCCGGCAATCACCTCTAGGGCCGTGTACACCACCCGATTCTCCAGCCCCAGCAGCAAATCCAGGTTGCGCAGGCCAAAGTCTGCATCCACCACCACCACCGAGCGACCCAAGCGCGCCAAGGCAGTGCCCAGGTTGGCCGTCACGGTGGTTTTGCCGACTCCACCTTTACCAGAGGTTATGACAATGACTCGGCTCATACTCCTCTCCGCAGAAAATCCTGAAGGCTGGCGACGCAGATGACATCCTCCTGCAGGTAAACCACTTCAGGGGTGTTGGGCAGGGATCCGCCTTCTGGCGGACGGGCCACTTGATCGGCAATGCGCAACTGAGTGGGCTCCAACTGCAAAGCCAAAATTACAGCTCCCTTGTCGCCGTCGGCCCCCGCGTGAACCAGGCCCCGCAAGCGTCCCCAAACCCAAATATCTCCTCCAGCAATGATCTCGCCGCCGGGGTTGAGATCCCCTAACAGGAATACCGAGCCCCTGTGACGCACGGACATGCCAGAGCGCACCGTCGAACGTAG
Source organism: Synechococcus sp. W55.1 (assembly GCF_047461655.1). NCBI lineage: Bacteria > Bacillati > Cyanobacteriota > Cyanophyceae > Synechococcales > Synechococcaceae > Synechococcus > Synechococcus sp. W55.1. The sequence continues at coordinate 13,700 of NZ_JANSHN010000026.1, read as the reverse complement.
GTACAGAGGTGTGGTGTCTGGGGGAGCAGGGGGAACTGCCTCCAAAAGGGAAGATTGCTCCACAGAATACCCCAACGTCGCTGCTGCAATCGCTGTCGAGCGGGATCGAGTTTGAACGCGCCACAGTTGCAGTCCATGCTGAGACAATAGGGCAGCAAGAAGTTGTAGGGCGGGCATGTCCAGCTCTCGCTGCTGGCTCCAGAGGGTGAGGGGAGCGACCCCGGCCCAGTAGGGTTTGCGGCTGCGCAACTGCCAAACCAGGTTTTCCCAAAGCTCCTCCCAAGGCAAGGTGCTGGGCAAGTGCAGATGGATCCCCTGGGCATCCGACCGAAAGTAAACGCCGTCTGTGACCCAGGAGTTTGGAGATGGGGTAGCTGGGGAGATTTCAGGGTTCCATGTAGGGGATCCCGTCATGACCGCCCTTAAACGTCTGCCTGAATATAGAGCCCTATCCTATTCCATTCCCCCAAGCCAGGGGAAACTCTCTCGGCGGTTGCCCTTGATAGCAAAGCGGTTTCGCTTGGGTGGCAGGACAATCTTGCTTCGGGATCGCTAACTTGAGGGTACTTGATGGAGCCAATTCCTGATGTTGAAACCTCGCCACACCCTCAGGCTGCTCGCGCCAGCAGGACAGGATCCTCTCCTCTCCAAGGGGTGGAGTTCTCGCGCGGTGAGACCGGTCGCCATTGCCCTACTCAGCATTCTTGCGGCATCTGGGATGGGATCCCCTGCCCATGCCCAAGATCTGGGCCGTTTGCTGATTCATGGCCTTCAGTGGCTGCAGGTGAGCCAGTTGAACGATGCCCAAGAGGTGAGCTTAGGCCGCCAGATCGATCGACAACTGAAAGCGCGGGGACAACTTCGCCTCAGTTCGGATCCCTACTGGGTCGAGCGGGTGAACCGCATTGGCCAACGGGTGGCCGCCCACAGCGAACGGCCCCATCTGCCCTACACCTTTCAAGTGGTGGAAGATCCCGACATCAACGCCTTTGCCACACTGGGAGGCTTTGTCTACATCACCACTGGTGCCCTCGCAGCCGCCGACAACGACGACCAGATTGCCGCCGTGCTGGCCCACGAGGTGGCCCACATCGGCGAACGCCACGGCCTGCAACAACTGCAGCAGGCTGCCACTGCCCAGTTTGGGGCTCAATTGTTGGGGCTCAACGACAGTACCCTGGCCGCTCTGGCCCTGGAATTGGGAGTACGGCGCCCGCAGAGCCGTGAAAACGAGTTTATCGCCGATGAAAAAGGTCTGGGGGCAGCCTATCGCGCCGGGTTTGACCCGCAGGGCATGCCGCAATTTTTGGCCAAGTTGCAATCCCGCGGATCTGTGCCAGAGTTCCTGCGCACCCATCCCCCTGTCTCGGAGCGCATTGCCCGCCTCAACCAGCTCATCACTCAGCACGGCATGGCCAGCCCAGCCAGTCAGACTGTTCCACTCCGCGGCTCCGGCGGCTCCATTTGGCCCTCCGGATCCCCCGAACAAACCCAACGCACCGAGATTGAGATCCTGCCGCTACTCCCTGTCCTGCCCTAACTCGGCACAGAGGGATCCCTTCTGCCCAAGACCGGCTGGATGGCTCCCTGTGTTTCTTTGTCAGGGACAGTTACTGGTGGAGCTGTGCTTCACAGCAAAGGCAGACCGCGTAGTCTCCGCAACTGGTTGAGGTGGGCCGGGCAATCACAGCCGAATAGGGCAATAGCTGCGTTGCTTTCTTCAAGGGTGAACTCCAGAAAGGGATGCTCTGTCACCTCGACCTCAACCCAGGACTCCGTCCCGCTAACGCGAGTGGCTGGGATGGGATCCTTCTGCTCGGGAACAAGAAGAGGATGTCTCCACGGCAGAGAACGGGAGCGGACAACATTCAGGTCAAATGGGGGCGCGTCCAGGGTAGAAGCTCGAGCTGCAGGAGCAAACCAAAGCAGCAACGCCCACAGAGCCGGTGCCGGCCACCTTGCCCAGCGCCAATAGGAATAGGGGATCCCTGCCATAGACTTTGCTAACTCACTAGTGTACCGTCCGCTTTGGATTTTGCCAGGGAGTGGCTGAAGCGAAGAGGACGTCATAGCTGCGCAACGCTAACGCGACTGGCCGGCATCGTCTCAGGAACCGTTGGGTCACAGCCGGCGGATCCCATGCCAAACTTTGGTTTAGAATATTTTTAGATTCGAGATTCAGTCTCACTCATTTGAACTTGGGGAGGCCAACCTTTAGCCTTGCCAAGGATATCCCTCTTCTGCAGCGCTCCACTGGGATCTAGCTTCCTGCCCTTTCCCGTCCTGTTTTGTTCATTATCTCTACCAACTCAGGAGTTTCTTATGGCCGTTCCAAATGGTCATTCCGGCACGCTTCCAGAGCAAGAGGCTTCTTCTATGGGAAAGGACGCCCTCCCGCTAACGCAAACGGGTAACGCTCTAAACCTGGCTCCCCTGCCTGCTGATGGGGCCTCTGCGGCTGCTCAGATGCCGGTACTGCTGGGGGAGAAATCCGGCCCGCCCGTGTTTTCCAGCCCTGTCAAGTTCAGCGAAATTGAGATTGACCACCGTCCGGTTGGGGCTTCAACCCTGAAAGTGGTGGATTACTATGCCGACGGACGTCCAGTTGCTGCTGCAACTCTCAAAGTCGTGGACACTTGGGGGGAGGGACGCCCAACGGTTGCCTCTGGCGCCAAATTCATCCATGACCCCGCGCTCAATCGCCCGATAATGGCCGATGGCCTGAAAATTGCCAAAACCTTTATGGGCAACCGACCCATTGAGGCCAGCCCTCTCAAGGTGCTGCGCTAGCCCAGATCCTCAAGGGGGGCCAGGGATCCCCTTGCTAACCTGGGTTGGGGCACATCCGGTTAGTGATCATGGAGATCCTGGCAGTTCTCTTGGGGCTGTTGGCGGGCTTGGGAGGAGGAGCGGGCTATCTGGCGGATCAGACGGCGCGGCAGCTTCTGTTGGATCAGTTGGATCGGGCAGAGGTTTTGGAGGTGCGCATCCAAAGCCAGCCCAATTACCGGCTGCTGAATGGCCAAGCGGATCGCCTGCTGATTGCCGGTCGCGGGCTCTATCGAGCGCCCTTTCCCCGCATCGAGCTTCTGGAGCTGGAAACCGATCCGGTGGCAATTGACCCCTCTTTTTTCCAGGGGGCTCCCTTGCGCCTGACGCGACCTCTGCAAGCTGCGGTGCGGGTGGTGGTGCGAGAAGAGGACTTGAATGCTGCCCTCAACAAGCCAGAGGTGCTCCGCCAGTTTCAGGATATCCGCGCCGATCTGCCTTTTGGGGGAGCGGGAAGGGAAGCTCGCCGTTTCGATCTGCGTCAGCCCCGCGTCGAGTTTTCGGATCCCAGCCGCATTCAGCTCTCTGCCCTTTTGGTGGAGGAAGACGGCGGTACCGAGCAGAAGGACTCCGTCCAGCCAACGCGAGCAGTGGAGGTGGTGTTTAACACCGGGATCCGCGTGGAAGAAGGGCGCAGCCTAAAGCTGGAGAATCCGGAGTTTGTGATCGGTTCTGTGCGGGTTCCCGATGAGATCTCAGCAGCGTTTTTGGGCGGGCTCAATGAGGTGTTTGACCTGCAAGAGCTGGAAGAGATTGGGATCCTGATGCGGGTGCTCAGCCTAGAGATAGAGCCTGACCAGTTGCAGGTGATTGGGTTTGTGCGGGTGGAAGGGTTGGAAAGGACCTCGTCCCGCTAACGGGGATCCCCATTGAGCAGGGATGAGCTCCCCAGGGCTGCGCTCTAGCAGGAGAGCTGCTCTGTCAAACTGGATTAAAGATCAGCCAGGCTGGAGATGGGATTATGGCCTTCGATTGGTTTCGCCGCCGCTATACCGACTCTACCGACTCTTCTGGTGAAGCAGAGCCTTCGCCACCAGCCCCCGCGCCAGCCACAGAACCGGCGGAGATCTCCCCTGAAGACTATTTGGCTTTTGCCAAAGCCGCCTATGCCAACCTGAAGGCCCGTGCTGCTGCCCAAGCCCCACCGGCAACTCAGGACTCTGTCCCACCTGCGCCAGCGGAAGGGATCCCTGCAGAATCCGTCCAGCTGCAGCCACCGGCCTCGACTGAGGACTCCGGCCCACTTGCCCAAGCAGAACCCCGTGAACCCGTCCAGTCCTCCACTCCAACACAAGAACCAGCATCTCCAGAATCGCCCCCTGTGCAGCCGGCGGCAGCTCCCTCGTTTTTCGATCTGGCTCCCCGTGCTGCTGAGCGTCTCCAAGCCCTGCAAGCCAGCGCCGTGGATGAGCCCAAACCCGAGCCGGTGACTCCAGCCGTTGCTCCCTCTCCAGAGACGGGGCCGGAAGAGCTGGTCTTCGATGAGGGCTTCCGCTGGTCAGCCGAGATCTTGGCGGCTCAAGGGCGCAAACCGGAAGAGATTTCCGTTGAGGAAATCTCCTGGCTGCAAAAGCTGCGGCGAGGCTTGGGCAAAACCCGCCTTAACCTGATCAACCAGTTGAAAGCCCTGGTAGGCCGCGGCCCTCTGGATCAGAAGGCTGTGGAAGAAATTGAGGCCCTGTTGCTGCAGGCCGATGTGGGGATCGACGCCACCGAGCAGATCATCCAAGCCCTACAAAAGCGCATGCGAGAGGAGGTGGTGCCCCCAGAGGAGGCCGTCAAATACCTCAAGCAGCAGATGCGGCAGATGTTGACGGTGGGGGATCCCACCTTTGCCCCACAACGGGACACGCTCAACATTTGGCTGATTGTCGGGGTGAATGGGGCGGGCAAAACCACCACCATTGGCAAAATTGCCCATGTCGCCCGCAAGTCTGGATACCGCTGTCTGATTGCTGCTGCTGATACTTTCCGGGCTGCTGCTGTGGAGCAGCTCAAGGTTTGGGCAGAGCGAGCAGGGGTAGAGGTGATCGCCAATCCCTCTCCCAATGCCGATCCGGCAGCGGTGGTTTTTGACGCCATCACAGCCGCCAAGGCCAGGGGCACCGAGTTGCTGTTGGTGGACACGGCAGGCCGTCTGCAAAACAAGAAAAACCTGATGGACGAGCTGGCCAAGATCCGCCGCATCGTCGATAAAAAAGCTCCCGAAGCCAAAGTAGAAAGCCTTCTGGTGCTGGATGCCACCCAAGGGCAAAACGGGTTGCGCCAAGCCGAGGTGTTTGCCAAGGCTGCCAAGTTGAGCGGTGTGATCCTGACTAAGCTGGATAGCACCGCCAAGGGGGGGATTGCCCTGGCCATTACGCAGCAGATGAACCTGCCCATCCGCTTTATCGGCGCCGGCGAGGGGCTAGAAGATCTGCGGCCTTTTTCCAGCTACGAGTTTGTGGAAGCTCTTCTAAGCGAGTATTGAGGCACCCCCTCTCTGAGAAGGGCCATTGTGAAAGAGAGACACACAGATCCAGGCTTTGTTGGGCGTCGCCCCCGCTTTCTGCCCTGGAGTGCTGCAGTGGTGGGGGCAGGTTTGCTTTGGGCTTGGGGTGGGCACCGCTGGATCCAGAGCGGGTTGAACCTGGTTCGGGCGGGATCCACGCAGGATACAGAAGCTTTGCAGGAATTTGTAACCACCTTGGCTCAGGTGTTGTCGGGGGTGCTGGGCTTTACCCTCTCGGTGGTGGCCATTGTGGTGCAGTTGAGCGCGGATCGCTTCACCCCCAAGGTCACGGAGCTGTTTTTGCGCGAGAAAGTCAATTTCTACCTCTTCTTTTTCCTGATTCTGGCCAATGTGGTCAGTTTGTGGAGTTCGGCAGCCCTGGGCTTTTACGTTCGTGTTGGCGTTGCGGAGCAACACCCTCCAGGGTTGCTCGTCGGGCTGAATCTGCTGCTGGGCACAGCTTCGTTTTTGATGCTGATCCCCTACTTTCGCTTCGTGTTTCACTTTTTGCAGCCGGCTTCGATTATCCATCGCATTGAGCAGCAAGTGCGGCAGGCCATCCTGGGATCCCTTGCTTCCAGATCCCGACGTTCGCGTCAGCGGTGCGGAGCACTTTCCAGACGACTGGGATCTACCTCCAGCTCCGAACAGCGCCGTTTCTCCTGGCAGCAGCCCTCTGCGCCAGAACCTTGCGTGACAGCTCATCAGCGCTGCCTCTCGGCTCTGGATGAAATCAAAAGCATCGCCACCAGTGCTCTCCGTCAGCAGGAGGGGAGCATTCTCCTGGAAGCCTTGGACAGCTTGAAGTCTCTGTGGGTCTTCTATGCTGCTCACAAAGCACAACTGCCCCCTGCCTGGTTTCTCTTTACCCCGGCTCTGCGGCGGGATCCAGACTTTGCTTCGGTGGATAAGGGACTCTTGAGCCAGATTGAGGCAGAGGGATCCTGGCTGGAGCTGAAGATCCTGCGGCAGTATCAAGCCTTGTTTGCCGAGGGGCTAAACGGCATGCGCCAGGCAAGCACCCTGGTGGCCATTCACAGCCGGGAGCTGGGGATCCGCGCCCTGGAAACCCAACAACTCACGGTAGCGGGGTGGGTGATCAAGTTTTTCAATACCTATCTGCGGGCCGTCATCAACGCGCGAGACATCCGCAGCGGCTACAACCTGCTCAAGCAGTACCGCTTGTTGGCCGAGGCAGCCCTACAACACCGCCAGTCGGCTCTGGTCTTGCAGATTGTTGGCTACTTTCGCTACTACAGCTTAATTGCCTACAAAGCTGGCCTCTTTTTCCTATCTGAAACCTTTGGCTTTGATCTGGGAATGTTGGCCCAGTCGAGCTGTGCTCTGGGCTCTGAAACAACGGAAGCCATTGTGCAAGCCTTGTTACGTCTGGATCAGGATCCCGAAAGCGAGCAACAGGAAACCACCCTGCGTGGGATCCGCAAAACCCAAGTCCGCTTGGCAGCCTATTTCCTCAGTCGTGGCCGGGAGGACTGGGCCAGGCTGATCTATCAGGATATGCAGCACGAGCCCCTGGCGCGCCTGCAGAGCATCCACCAAGAGCTGCTCTCTACGGCTGCAGAGTTTTGGGAGTTTACCGACCGGGGGGAGAACTTCTACTACTTGGAGCCCGCTCTTTGGCCCTATGCCGAGCAGTTTTTTAGCTGGTTTCAGGGCTTAACCTTGCCGGCAGATAAGCTGAAGAGCTCCTCTGGATCTCTGGAGCTTCCCTAAAAAATTCTGCCGCTCGCGTAAGCGGGACGGAGTCCTTGTCTAGTCTGGTTAGAGCCGCCCCTTGCTGACTTGTCCCATGCGTCCTTTCGGCAACCCCAACCGTCTGGGCAGTTCTCCTAGCCGCAGATCCCTGCCGGGATCCAGCTCCTTCGTTCAGTTTCGCCGCGACCCGCACCTAGTGCCCTTTTGGGGCCTAAGCCTACTAGTCATGGGCCTGGCAGTGCCTCTGTTTGTGCTTTCGGGGGCGGATCCCAGTTTGGCCGGCTGCGACGAGAGCTTTTATGCCCAAATGGCCCGCGAGCTGCTGCGGGGAGGGCATTGGCTGGGGCCCACTTTTTTGGGGGAGCCTTTTTTCGAGAAACCCCCTCTGCTCACCTGGAGCGTGGCCCTCAGTTTTGCCCTGTACGGGGTAAACGAGTGGGCAGCGCGGCTGCCAGGGATCCTCGCTGCTTTGCTCTCCATTCCCCTGGTGGGTTGGATTGGGTGGTTTTTTTTGCCGATGCGGGCAGCCTTTTTGGGGATGGCGGTTTTGCCCCTGTGCTACCTCTGGGTGCAGCAGGGGCGGCTGGTGGGGCAGGATGTGCCCTTGACCTTTCTGGAGCTGCTGGGGATCCTGGGGCTGGTCAACGGTATCCGCAGCCACAGGGTTTGGTTTTGGCTAACCGGAGTGGCCTTCGGGCTGGGCCTGCTGATGAAAAGCGCCATGATCCTGCTGCCGGGGGCGGCTTTGATCCCCTATCTCGTGCAGCAACGGCGCCGCTGGATGGGATCCGCCCCATTTTGGCTGGCGCTTGGGCTGGGCTTGGGGATTTTTGGCCTCTGGCTAGGTCCAGCCATGCAGGTGTATGGCCCACAGGTGCTGACCACCCTGGTGGGGAAGGTGTGGGATCTGGGGCAAGAGCCCTTCCATGCGGATGCCACCGGCTGGTACTACTTTTGGCACATTCCCGTTCATGGCTTCCCGTGGACGGTTTTGGCTTTGGTGGGTGGCTTTCTCCTGGTGCGCCAGCAGCCGGGATCCACGCTGCTGATCTGGTCTTTCCCCCTGCTGCTGTTGTTGTTGTTGCAGCTTTATCCCACCAAAACCCCCTACTACACCGTGCAGCTTTACCCCTGGCTGGCTCTCTTGGCCGGGGTAGCCTTGGATCAAGCGTTGGCTATGCGGGGTCGCGTCAGCGGTGCGGAGCACTTAAAGCCCCGTCTGGCTCAGGTGATCTCTTGGGGCCTGGCAGCGGTGGGGCTGCTGCTGTTGGGTTTGGGGGTGGCCGTCCGGCTGGGCGTAGACGGTCTGGAGCTCCTACAGCCTCATGCTTGGCCGCTGGTGGCGATGGGTCTTTTGTACCTCTTGCTGCCGGGGATCTGGAGTTGGCGGCGGGTGTTGCGCTGTGCCGGCAGTCTGTGGGTGGGAACCCTCTTGTTGGCCGGGATCCTCGCTATGATCACCATCGTCTTGCGGCCTGATTTCGGCAACTTCAGCCCTGCTTTTGCCCGCATGGATTGGAGCCAGATGCTGCCCCCGTCCGTTCGCGTTAGCGGGACGGAGTCCTCGACAGAGGCTGGGGAGACGGTGGTGGATATTGGCCGCAGCGGCTTGCCGGATGTCTGTCAGGCCCAGGCCATCGCTTTTTATACCCCTAATCCGGGGAGATGGGTGGATGATCAGGCTCTGCGACGAGGGGAGCATGGAGACTACCTTTGGGTATCTCCGGTGCAGGCAGAACAGGTGGAGATCCGGGATTTGGGGTTACAACCTCTGGCGGCGGTGGAGGGCTGGCAACTGGTGCGCCGTTTGGATCCCCTCTTGGAGCAGGGCAGCGGGGAGCCTCTTTGAGTTTAAAAATCTTAAGTTTAAGAATCCTAGGAAGTGTTAAAGCATGGCGGGAATAGCGGAATCGGGCCGGTCGTGGGTGTCTCTAGAGCGTACCTGGGTAATCCAGGGATTGGCTTGGCTGGCAGCGCTGCTATTTGTGGCGGGGGTGATCCTGCTGGCGGGGGCTTCCCCTCTCCAGGTAGCGGCCAGCATGTGGCAGGGGGCCTTTGGCACCGAAGCTCAGTTTGGCCGGGTTTTGGCGACGCTGGCTCCCCTTGTCCTCTGCTGCTGTGGGTTGGTGTTTACCTTTGTTGCCGGTCTCTACAACTTGGGCATCGAAGGGCAAATGGTGGTCGGGGCAATTGCGGCCACGTTTCTGGTGCGTCTGGAAGCGGGATGGTTGCCGCCGTCACTGGTCATTACCTTGGCGCTTTTGGCCGGGATCTTGGGGGGGGCGGGCTGGGGCTTGTTGGCCGGGATCCTGAATGTGTGGGGGCGGGTCAACGAGATCTTCGCCGGTCTGGGGCTGAACTTTGTTGCCCAAGGTTGGGTTCTCTACCTGATCTTCGGCCCTTGGAAAAGGCCGGGGGTGGCTTCCATGAGCGGGACGGAATTGTTGGATCCCCGTTTGTGGCTGCCTACCTGGGGGCGGTCAGAGGCCAGTCCGGTGGCGTTGCTGCTGGCCCTGTTGGCTTTGGCCCTGACAGTGCTGGTGGTGCGCAACACCCGCTTTGGCCTGCAGTTGCGGGCGGTGGGGAAAAACCCTGTAGCCGCTTTCCGGCTGGGGATCCCGGCTACCCGCAGGTTGCTCATGGCCTTTGCCTGCTGTGGGGGCCTAGCAGGGCTGGCGGGCGCCTTGCAGGTGTTGGCCCTGTTCCATCGCCTCATCCCCAATATCTCCAGCAATTTGGGCTTCTTGGCCTTGTTGGTGGTGATGCTGGCGGGCTTTAACCCCCTGCTGATCTTGCCGATTGCCTTTTTCTTCAGCAGCCTCAACATCGGCAGCTTGCAACTGCCTCTCTCTTTACAATTGGAGTCTTCTCTGGCCGGCGTGATTCAGGGATCCCTGGTGTTGTTCGTCTTGTTGGCCCAAGGGATCAGCCGCCGCTATTTCCTGGGGAAAGGTTAACAAAACGTGCGGAATTCCCCACCCTCTACAGGGTGGGGATAGATAGCACCGCCCGACTGATTTTAGATACAGGATTTTATTGTTTCCAACGGTGCGCCGCCACAGGAAATAATGCACTTGGAATCATGCCAAAGCTTGGCTTTACCCCAGTACACCTTGTCTATTTCTGCTTTGAATTGCTGCCTCAGTATTCGGCTTGATGCTGACTTTAGAGACGAAACTAGATGGGAAATATTGTTATCGGGATGCAAGTCAATCAGCAAATGTACATGATCCGGTTCCTCTTGAAATTCAGGTTAGAAAACATCGGTTTGCAGATAGTACCCATTCCAAAACAGGTTTCATCGCCTCTAACATCGCTTCAGTCAAAACTTTGCGCCTGTACTTGGTCACAAACACAATGTGCAGGTAAATCCTGAAAACGACATGAGCACCGCTCCTAAGTTAGTTGGGTCATGGCAATTTCTCCTAACCGCAAAAATTTGATATACTAATAATCGACTGAAGGGCGAGAGCTAGGTAAAAGGGCAGTGGTAACAAGAAGGCAGACATTTCGACTGTATCCAAACAAAGCACAACAAAAGGTTTTGTTGTCTGCTCGTCGTCTCCACTGCTACTTGTACAACGCCTGCATCGCTCATCGGGAGTATGAATACAAACGCAACCGCAGGACGGTTAGCTACTTGGAGCAACAGAATCTGCTGCCTGAGTTCAAGCAGGTGTGGCCGGAGTTTGCTCAACTGAACTCCCAAGCCCTGCAAGCCACCGTCAAGCGAGTCGATGTGGCTTACCAACGGTTTTTCCAAGGACTGAACAGGAAGCCAAGGTTCAAGTCCATTCGCCGGTATTCAGGCTGGACGTATCCTGCCCAGTCAGGTTGGAAAGTAAATAGCACGGGAAAGCATGGCACGGTCACGCTCAATGACTTGGGCATTACCCTGAAAATGCGGGGTAAAGCCAAAGACTGGGGTGTGCCCACCACTCTGACCCTTGTTTACAAGCCCTCCCGACGGCAGTGGTTTGCGTCGTTCACGGTGGAGGTGGCAGTACCTGAGCCAAAGTTTGGTTCGCAGTCGGATTTGCAGTACGAATCTATAGTTGCCTATGACTTGGGTACAGAGACCGCCCTGACTTTGTTTGACGGGGTGGAGTTTCGGGAGATTACTAATCCCCGCTTTACCCAGCGGAGCGAGGAGAAGATTCGCAGAGTCGCCAGACTGAAGCGCAGAAAGCGTGCCCCTAAAAAGGGCGTCAAGGCTTCCAGAAGGTGGAAGAAAATCCACCGGCGGGAAGCGCAACTCAAAGCCAAAGTTGCCCGTCAGCGCAAAGACTGGCAACACAAAGTTACGTCAGAGATAGCTTGTCGTTATGACGTCGGCGTAACGGAGAAGCTAAATATCAAAGGGATGACCCGCAAGGGTGGGAAGCGCAAGGCAGGGCTAAACAAGTCGATTTTGTCGGTGGGTTTCGGCACACTCAATCGGATGCTGACCTACAAAATCGAACAGAAGGGAGGTTTGGTTCTCCTGCTTCCCACCAAGGCCATCAAACCGAGCCAACGCTGTCCCAAGTGTGGTGCGGTACACCCGAACTGGGCGGACTTGAGCAACCGTTATCATGTCTGCTCGGCTTGTGGGTTTGAAATCCCCAGGGATCGCGGCTCGGTGATGGTGATGTACAACGTTGCCACTAATCGGCAACCGGGGTTGGGAACCAGCCTCGTGAGTCTTGGATGTCTCAGCTCTACTTCAAAGACCTGCGGGTCTATGAAGCAACTGGGGCAGAGGAAGAGACTAAAATCCTGCCGTCAAGTGGATGGGGCATCAGAAACCCCATCCGCCTATGCGGTGGGGTAGTTCATTGGCTTCGGCAATTCCTGGGATCCCTTTGCGTTAGCGTTGCGCAACAGCGAGATTCAACTCCTATCGTGGGGGAAAACTTTAGATTTTTCTGTTCAGGACAGCGGCGCGGTTCCCGCCAGGGTGCCGTGGGCATAGCACCATCAACATCGGGAAATGGGGTTATCGTAGAAGGATGAACCGGACATCCCCTTTTTCGAATCGACCCCTCATTGGCGTTACCACTCGCAACCGCAATGACGAAGGAGACTTCGTAGCGCCAGGACGCTATGTGGACGCCATTCGCGCTGCCGGAGGGATCCCCGTTCTTTTTCCCCCAGGTGAGAGCGAACCTCAGGTTTTGCTGTCTTGGGTGGATGGCCTGGTGTTGACCGGTGGCGGTGACCTCTGCCCCAGCACCTACGGAGAAGATCCGCAACATCCCCAGGTGCGCTACGTGAACGCGGAGCGGGATCGATTTGAGGTGGCCTTGGCTCAGGCCGTGCTGGCCCAGGGGATCCCTGTTTTAGGCATTTGCCGGGGGATGCAATTGTTAAATGTGGTCAGTGGCGGCAAGCTGTTCGCGGTAGCGGGACGGAGTCCTTTCCCCCATGTGCCTGATGTGTACGACGAGCTGGATCACTTCAACCCCGCTGATCGCGGTAGCGGGACGGAGTCCTTTCGCAAGCCCATTGTCGCTACGCGACGCTAACGCGAACGCCACAATGTCAGCCTGATCCGCTCCACACGGCTACACCAAATCGTCGGCGCAGAAGAAATCTCTGTGGTCTCTTGGCACCATCAGGCCATCCGCGATGTGCCCTCAGGTTGGCGTTTGGCTGCCCGTTCTCGAGATGAGCTGATCGAGGCCATTGAACACGAAACCCACCCCTGGGCTGTTGCCGTGCAGTGGCACCCCGAGTTCACCTTTGAAGAAGCCGAGCACTTCCGTCTGTTTCAAGCCTTTGTGCAGGCAGCACTGCGTTTTTCCCCGCGCCTAGCTGGCCTGCTGCCCAACCCTGAGCCCGTACCCCAAGTCGCCTAAAGGAAGGTTCCCAGCCAGAGGACAGTCCTGCCGTTGGAGAATCATCCAACAGTTATCCCGTCAGTTATCCCGTGCTAACCTCTAGGCGGTGCCCCCTTGTCAAGAAGCGCCGATCGCGGTAGCGGGACGGAGTCCTTTCCCGTCAGGGTGCCGTACGCATATGAACAGGAAGCGACCGCTGGAGAGGGTTGTCTCTCTAGGGCTGGCTTTTGCCAGCTCGGCTCTTTTGGGTGCCTGCGGCGAGTGGAACTCTTCCCGAGCAGACCGGGTCAGTTGCCTAGCGATGCCTTTGTGCGCCTTTACGATGCCATCGGCAATGAACTCTGGAGCCACCAGTTTAGAACCCCTGACCAAGAAAACTGGGTTGCAAGCCCTGCCCTTAAGGGCGGCTTTTACTTCATCGCTACGTGACGCTTTCGCGGACGCCTGCGGCGGCGCAGAGCGCTATAGTCTGTCTTAGTTGGGGCACCGGTGAAAGTAAGTGTATCGCGTCCGCAGGCTCAAGTTAGGAACTTCCCCACAGTTGCACCAGTTGGCTTTGGCAGCAGGCCAGCTGTATTCCCAAACCCTCGTTTCCTTTTGGCGGGTAGTCCGTAAAAAAGGTTTGTGGTTGAAACCCGCAAGCTTAATGCGCTGGTTCCCCAACAGCCCAGAAAATGAGCTCCATGCCCACAGTGCTGACGCCGTAGTGCAGAGCTTCTGTGCTGCCCTGAAATCCTGGCGCAGCCGCCGCAACAGCGACCCCACCGCCAAGCCCCCCAAAAGACGGCGGCGCTACTTCAAGGTCATCTGGAAGTCCTCTGCCATTAGGGTTCGGGGTGGGA